>CAIMTR010000170.1 GCA_903844415.1 uncultured Gammaproteobacteria bacterium | reverse complement strand
GCGGCTATCCCCCGCCACATTGACTCTTCACGAGCTTCCTGTGACTGAAATTGTAGATAACTATTACGCCGAGTTGCAAAAAATTGGAGGCAAGCGCTGGGATACATCCTCTCTAATATCCTTACTAAAAAAGCATAGAAATGCTTAACAGTGACTGCCATTAAGAATTTATAAAGATCCCAGGATTCCTTACAACAACACAATTTGGAATATTGACGATTACTAAATAAGGAGATAAAGTTCACGCAGATTTTTTGTCTACTCAGGTACTATGCATCATTTAGAAATGCTGTACGAAGATAAACAGGACACTCAGTCACACGTCCTTAGACTAAATATTGCTGGCAGCCCCATTGAATGGCTGACCTGGCAGGAAGCAACTACCCTCTACGCTCGTGAACTAGTTACTTGGACCCTCGGCTCCACAATACGCACAGTTTGGGGCGGAACCTCACGATTTACCGGCCAACGTAGCACAATCGCCTTGCACAGCATTATTGCTTGTGCAGGTGAACTTTATGTCGACAAACCGAAAAAAGCAGCTTTAAGCAATAGAATCTTGTTTCGGCGCGATCAAAATCTTTGTATGTATTGTGGTAAAGAATTGGCTGATAGGGATCTCAGTTGTGATCACATAATTCCTACTTCGCGCGGCGGCAAAAATACCTGGGTGAACGTGGTAGCGGCGTGCAAACGTTGTAATCACTTTAAACAAAACCGCACTCCTGAAGAAGCCCGCATGGAACTGTTAGCGCTGCCCTATGAACCAAATGCTGCTGAATATCTGGCGCTGGTTAATAGCAAAAGGATAAGAGCTGATCAAATGGATTTTCTAAAGTCACAATTTTCAAAAAATTGCCGAATGCAGTAAAACTCAACAATATTATCGAGCATATTTCTGCATCAATCTTGTAGCTTGTTTCCATCTTCGACAAAAATATGCCGCGTTTTACTGGTTTTATATTTGCAAAAAATTGTGGATGAGTTTCTGTACCGCTTCTGGTTTTTCGCTGTGCACCCAGTGACCAGCTCCCTCCACAACTTTCAATCGTGCTTGCGGAAATAGAGTAATAGTTTGTAGCTGATAAGCAGGCAGTATGTAGTTTGACGCATCCCCCTTGATAAACAAACTCTCGCCGTCAAAAACCGTAATAGTGTCAGGCCAGTGTGTTAGCTCAGAGAAATACTTTGCAATTACCTGCAAATTTATCCGCCATTTGAAATTTCCTTGCGCAGTACACTGCAGATTGGCAAGCAAAAAATCCCGTACTGATTTGGTATCGATATACATAGCCAAATACTTATCAGCGGCGGCACGCGATTGCAGTTTATCAACATCGATTGCACATAAACTTTCCAGCACAACATCATTCTCTTTGCTGTAAACAACCGGAGCAATATCCACAACTATCAATTTGCGGACCAAAGCAGGTTGTTGCAAAGCTAACAACATGGCTATTTTCCCGCCCATCGAATGCCCAAGCAAATGCACCGCAGACATACCGAGTGCTTGCAAAGTTTCAGCAACATCAGCCGCCATTTCGGTTAGCCGCATAGTATCTGCCCACGGGGACTGTCCATGATTGCGAGCATCTAGGGTATAGACTGCGAAATGTTGCGCTAATTGGCGTGCATGCCAGCCCCAGTTTCCTCCATTGCCGTAGAGGCCATGCAGGATTACCAGAGGGTCTCCCAACTTCGAATACTGTTTACAATATAGCTTCATTGTAAATTTTTACTAATCCAATGCAGCACATCGTCGTGATGCGTTTTGGTATTTACTTTTTCAAGTATATGGGCGAGACGCCCTTCCCTATCAATTATAAATGTCATGCGATGCAAGCCGAGATACTCACGTCCCATAAATTTTTTGAGCCCCCAAACACCATACTTTTCTGCAACTACATGATCAACATCTGACAGTAAGGAGAAATTTAGTTTTTGCTGCTCAGTAAATCTCGCAAGTAATTTAATCGGATCGGTGCTGATGCCGAAAACTTTTATGCCATGTAAGGCCAATTTAGAGCTGCTATCACGCAGACCGCAAGCTTGTACTGTACAGCCGGGTGTAAGTGCTTTTGGATAGAAATATATCAACACAATCTGCCCACGATAATCCTTGAGGGCATGCTCTTGGCCAGCCTGATCCTGAAGTTTAAAGGCAGGGGCCAGATTGCCGATTTTTGGCAGATTCATAAATTTTTCCTGTCAGTGATTTTATTTTTGGTAGATTCAGTTTCGTAAGCGGCTAACAACGGTAACAGTTGCTCTGGCAAATAAGGTTTACCAAGTTTGTTTACGCCCGTTGCAATAATTATTGCGTCGAGTATTCGTTTGTTGTCACCGAATTTTACAATGCTTTGATGAAAGGCAAAACGCAGACGCGATAGTCTTTCCAAATATGTACAAACAGTAAAACTATCTCCACTTTTCAAAGAACCCAGGTAGTCCAGTTCGGCACGCACCACTACCAATTTAACTCCGGACTCGGTCAATTGAGCAAAATCAATTTGCCATACTTTGAGCAATTCGTGACGAGCGTGTTCCAGATAGTGTTGGTATACCGCATTGTTTACGACACCCTGTAAGTCGCATTCGTAGTCACGCACGGCAAGTTGCAGTTGATGGGAAGTGAGCATGGTTTGTGTTGAGTCCTGTGTATAACTCTGTTGGTTAAAAAGAAAAATCCTAGTCAGTACAGGCTGATCAGTGATTTTTCAATTCTGTTGATAAATCCACTATTACAATAATTTCTATATATTTCAATTTCTTAGACCGTTAAAATC
>CAIMTR010000169.1 GCA_903844415.1 uncultured Gammaproteobacteria bacterium | reverse complement strand
ATCACCAGTAAGGCTACTACCACTGTGCTGCACGCTCGTGCTGCCATCCAGAAAATTTTAAGGCATGAAGATGACCGTCTGCTGGTGATTGTGGGCCCATGCTCCATTCACGACATCAAAGCCGCTTTGGATTACGCCACCTTGCTACAGGGTGCAATCAGCAAACACAGCCAAGAACTATGCATCATCATGCGTGTGTATTTTGAAAAACCACGCACAACAGTTGGATGGAAAGGGCTGATTAACGATCCCGGTATTGATGACACTTATCGTATAAATGATGGCCTGGGCCTGGCTCGACATTTGTTGCTGCAACTGGCTGATCAGGGCATTGCGGCCGGAACTGAATATCTTGATTTGATCAGCCCACAATACATTGCAGATATCGTGTCATGGGGAGCTATCGGGGCACGCACCACCGAATCGCAATGCCACCGCGAACTCGCATCGGGTTTGTCCTGTCCAGTTGGTTTCAAAAACGGTACAGGGGGCAGTATCCAACTCGCCATCGATGCAGTGGGATCAGCGTCGCATCCGCATCATTTTCTCTCAGTGACCAAAGCAGGACATTCGGCTATTTTTCAAACGGCAGGCAATCCCGACTGCCATCTAATTTTGCGCGGCGGCAACAAACATCCAAACTATGATCCTGAAAGTATTCGAGAAACCGCAGAAAAACTACACAAAGCCGGATTACAACAATCAATAGTTGTCGATTGCAGTCATGCCAATTCAGGTAAGGATCACGAGCGCCAGGCATTTGTGTGTCGCGATATAGCCAGCCAAGTTGAAGGCGGCGAAACCAGCATTATTGGTGTAATGCTGGAGAGCCATCTGGTAGCTGGCACCCAAAAAGTGGTCCCCGGCAAAGCACTTACCTACGGGCAAAGTATTACTGATGCCTGTATGAATTGGGATACCACTGCCAGCTTGTTACATGATTTGGCACAGGCTGTCGTAAAACGGCGAGCTAAGGCATAAGAACAACTTTGTTCTTACAGCACTGCGAGTAATTGAACTTCAAAGATCAGTGCAGAATATGGACCAATTTTGCCACCTGCACCGCTAGCACCATAGGCAAGTTCACTCGGAATATAGAGTTTCCAGCGCGAACCTGTTGGCATCAGCTGTAAGGCTTCGGTCCAACCTTTGATCACACCATTAACAGGAAACTCCAACGGTTCACCCCGCTGGATGGAACTGTCGAAAACTTCACCATCAATCAGAGTCCCGTGATAATGCACCCGCACCCGCGCAGTTGGTGTGGGTAACTGGCCTGTACCTGCCTCGATAATTTCGTACTGTAAACCACTGGCGGTTACCGTCACTTCAGTGCGGGTAGCGTTTCTTTTTAGAAAGTTTTCTCCCACCAAGGCACTGGCATTAGCTTGCTGTTTTTGCTGGCGTTGCATAACCTTGTTGATCTCATCTAACGCGCTACGAATTTCGTTGTCGGTAAATTGACTGGTACGACCATTAAGCAGGTCCGCCAATCCCGCTAGTAATGCTTCGACATGTAAACCGGGGAAAGACTGCCCTTGTAGCTGTTCTCCCACCTGACGACCTATCCCGTAACTCGCCAAAGCTGCATTGCCCGTAAATGTTGCCACTAGTAAATCCTCTATAAAAAACGGCGCGATAGTACCACGAGTATTTAAGGGCTAGAATGCGGGCTATGGACTATACAAGTGCCCAAACCTACTTGTTGAAAAAATCCGAATCCCAAGAAACTTTTCCTTTCGGGTCGGAAACTGCTGTATACAAAATACGACACAAAATGTTTGCTTTGTTAATATGGGAAAAAGGCATTGCTCATATGAATTTAAAATGCGATCCCGACGAAGCCCTCGCCCTGCGCGATATTTTTCCTGCTGTGACTCCCGGCTATCACATGAATAAAAAACACTGGAATACAGTAATCCTGGACGGATCGATACCGAAGGGCGAACTCGAACGCATGATTGATAACTCGTATTTGCTGGTCATTGAGGCCATGCCCACTACACAACGACCAACGATAATTGACCGCTAAGATGCAGATCTCTTGAAAGGTTCTCAACTACTGCAACTGGTGTGTCTGGCAGCCCTCTGGGGTGGATCTTTTCTTTTTATTCGGTTGGCCGTACCAGCTTTTGGACCGGTACCACTCAGCGCAACACGGTCTCTTATTGCAACCGTAACCCTGTTACCGATTTTGTTTTTGCGTGGCAATGCGTCAACATTTCGCCAATATTGGCACCATATCTTGGTCATTGGATTAATCAGTACTGCCTTGCCATTTTCTTTGCTAAGCCTAAGTACTCAATACACTTCTGCTGGTTTTGCGTCCATTCTAAATGCCCTAACACCTTTGTTCAGCACTTTGATTGCTTGGGCGTGGATGCACGAAAAACTTACGCCTGCCGCCATCACCGGCATAGGACTGGGTTTTATAGGGGTGCTGGTAATGGTGCTGGATAAAGAAACTATCTCCAGCAGTTTTGTGATTTTGCCTATCATGGCTGGT
>CAIMTR010000168.1 GCA_903844415.1 uncultured Gammaproteobacteria bacterium | reverse complement strand
AGGTCTTGAAAAAGCTCTTTCTTTGTTTAAAATTGCAAAAGACGTTAGAAAAAGCAGCCCTTTAGAAGAAGATTTAAAGAAACAAATCAAAACAATAAATGCCGAAAGATTGCTTAATATAGAAACAGCTAAACAAACAGGAGCAGCAGTAGAAGAGACTAAGTTGCAAAAGAAATTAGAAGAAGATCGTAAAGTTACAAAAGCTCGCGAGACAGCTTTAATTTCATTACGTGAACTAGAACAAAAAACAATTAATGATCTAGCTGACTTAAGAGAAAAGCAAATAAAACGCGCTCTTGATTTAGAGCGCCAAATTGGAGACCAACGATTAAAAGCTGAACGTGATCTTCAAGATGTAAGGCAAAGTAATCAAGATCTCCAGCAAGACTTTGATTACCTTACAAAACTTGGTAATTTGCAAAATGCAGGGCAAGACACTGACACGCTTAAAGCAGCAAAGGCATCAAGCGACATTTTTCGTGATTTAGATAAAAATGTAATTAAATTAAAACGGGAAAGCGAAGACCAAACTCAAGCACGCCAACGCACATTAGAAGATTTTAAGAAAACAAATGCAGAAGAAATTGGACGCATACAATTAAATTACACAAGACAAAGCGCAAATATTATTGAAAAAGCTGGTGATTCTTTAGACTTATCAGTAAGAAATGGTGCCAATTATTTTGTAAAAGAGCTTAATAAAGCAACTGCACATTATGGCCTGACAATAGAACGTGCAGTTAGAGGCTTACCATATTTAGAAACACCACCTGAGCCTAAGCTGCCAGCGCCTACTCAAGCGCCTCGATCACAAGTTCAGCCACTTGCCCGTAGACCTGGAGGGCAAAACTATGGTGTAGGCGATGTAATTCCTTCGGCTGCAACTAGGGCTGGAATGCAAGGCTCCCCTGGCTCACCATTTCGTGGGGTAGAAAACGCAAGCCAGGCATTAGGCAGCGTACAAGAAGCAAAAAATACTGAAAGTTTGAAAGGAGCAATAGCAAAAGCTTTGCGTGATGCCAAACAATTAGAAGACGATATTTCAAAACCTTTAAACGACCAAACCAAATTGCTAACAGAACAGAAGGCTGACAGGCAAAGAATAAACGAGCTGATTCGTGGCGGGACACTACCAACATTAGCTGAAGAATATTTGCAAATTGAAAAAAATGGCGAAAAAAGAAAAGAGCAACTTTTAGATTTAGAAAAAAACATTATGGGAAGCCAAGCATTAAAAGATCTTAGCGGTAAAGAACTTGAGAATAAAAACTCTTTATTGACCTCAATTCGTGATCAAATAGACGGAAACGAAGCACTTGTAGCATCACTAAAAGATCAAGTTGCTCAAGCACAAAAACTAAAGACCGAAAAAGAAAAAATAAAACAAACAACAGATCAAATTGCTGAAAGCCTAGGCAGTGGCGTGGGACAAGCAATTGATTTGCTTATTGAAGGGTCAGAAACTTTAGGCGAATCATTGCAAAACATTGCTGTTAATATTTTAAAAGATATTGCAAAACAAATTTCTCAAACTTTTGTGGTACAACCTCTTGTTTCAGGTCTAAAAACTGTACTTGGCAATTTATTCGCTGGTGGTGGCGTCATGACCGAAATGGGGCCAATGCCATTAAAGAAATATGCAAGAGGCGGCGTTGCTACTGGGCCGCAGATGGCTTTATATGGCGAGGGCAGCCAGAACGAAGCGTATGTGCCGTTGCCTGATGGCAGGCGCATCCCGGTAGCAATGCAAGGCGGCGGCGGCGGCTCCACCAGTGTGGTTGTTAATGTTGATGCCAAAGGTAGTAATGTAGAAGGCGATACACCCAAAGGTCAGCAGCTTGGCCGGGCATTAAGCCAAGCGGTACAGCAGGAATTACTGAAACAAAAACGCCCTGGAGGATTACTGAGCTGATGCCAACTTTTACCTTCGTTTCAGATTTTGGTGCAGCACGCGTTAGCAAGCCTGCAGTCACGGCATTTAAATTTGGTGATGGCTACGAAAAGCGCCAATCATTTGGTATTAACCAGAATTTAAAAAGCTGGTCATTAGAATTTAGAAATCGCAGTGATACGGAAGCTAATAACATTGAAGCATTTCTTGATGCAAGAGCAGGTGTTGAATCATTTGATTGGACAGAACCATTTGGCACTGGCTATAAATATGTATGTCGCGAATGGAGCCGCACCGTAGAGATGTTTAACAACAATACAATACAAGCAACATTCGATGAGGTAGCAGAACCATGACCGTACCAGTATCTGAACTACAAAAGCTGGCCCCATCAGCGATTATTGAATTATTTGAAATACATCTGGTTACTGCAATACATGGTGCTAATACTGTATTCAGATTTCATTCAGGTACAAATGCAATCAATAACGGCAATATTGTGTGGGCTGGCAATACTTATACAGCCTTCCCAATTGAAGCGACAGGATTTGAGTATAACGGTAATGGTCAACTGCCAAGGCCGAAATTAGTTGTAAGCAACATTCTGCGATATGTTACAAGTTTATTATTTGTTGTAAATGACACAAGCCCAGGT
>CAIMTR010000167.1 GCA_903844415.1 uncultured Gammaproteobacteria bacterium | reverse complement strand
TTCAGCACCCAACGAGGGACGACCTCGGTATGAACCAATAATTCTAAACACCACGCCTGTGGTAATTGGCGCCAATACTGAAAGTAGTCCTGGCTTGATCATTTGGCGCAGACCCGCAGCATTTACGATAGAAACGCATTCTTTGTAATTTGGCTTTTCCTCGTAGGTTAATATGCCGGGGTGCTCTTTAAACTAGCGACGCACCTCTTTAATAACTTCTTCTGCGGCCACACCCACTGCTTTAATAGCCCAAGCGCTGAACACAAACACTGTCATAGATCCGAGCAGCCCGCCCACAAATATTTCGGGTACTGCGATGTCGATGGATCTGAACCTCTGCCCAGTCATTGCCTCAACCTCATCTAGGTAGGCCGAAAACAATAGGAAGCAAGCAAGCGAAGCACTTCCAACACTGTAACCCTTTGTGTTTGCTTTGGTGACGTTTCCAACTGCGTCAAGTCTATCTGTGATGTCGCGGACTGAGCTCTCTTGTTCACTCATCTCTACAATACCACCTGCGTTGTCAGCAATAGGCCCAAAACCACTCATTGAAAGCACATAAACCCCCGAGGCAAACATGCCCATCGTTGCGATTGCGGTCCCGTAGAGACCCCCTATCATTTTACCGTCGTGATCTTAGATTCCGGTAGCCTCTCCTAAGTAATAAGAACTGATGATACCAAACGAAATTGTTATTATCGGCAGTCCGGTTGATTCAAGGCCGACTGAAAGTCCTGTTATGATATTGGTTGCATGACCCATCTGGGACGAGTGAGCGATTGACTGCACAGGAGTAAAATTATAGTCAGTATAATACTGGGTAATGGCCACAAAAAAGAAGCTCACCACCACGCCCACGACTGAACACAGGTAGAAGTACAAGTAGGCATTTGGCAGAGCCTCAATATAAAGACAATATCTGCAAATGACGAATAGTCCAACCATAGCTAGTAACAAACTAATGTAGTAGCCACGCTTTAGCACTGTGAGGGGGTCTTCGAGTGGGCCGTAATTGCTGTCTCTGGAAGGATGGCCGGGTTTTGTTTTCACAAAGAAAACTGAGATAGTGCTAACCCATAGATCTAGTGAGTGCACTAGAAGGGGGAATAAAATGAAGCCCGATTTTATTTCAGGGGTCAAGCCAGCGTGGTTAGCCATAGTGCCTCCAAGGATCATGGCTGAGAGGATTTCTGCGGAGATCGACTCAAATAAGTCGGCACATTGCCCTGCGCAGTCACCAACATTATCGCCCACTAGATCGGCAATTGTTGCTGGGTTTCTTGGATCGTCTTCGGGAATTCCAACTTCAACCTTACCAATAAGATCAGCGCCCACGTCAGCAGCTTTAGTGTAAATTCCACCGCCAAGCTGGGCAAACATCGCAACAAATGACGCGCCAAATCCGAAACCAACAAGCAAAACAGGGATTTCTTGAAGGGGAGGGATGCTCGTCGGGGTTGGCGCGTTAAGGTAGAAGTGGAAACTCAAGCAAAGGAACAAAAATGAAATGCCCAGAATTGCAAGAGCGACGTTGATGATCGCTGCAAACGCGCCACCACGGAAGCAAATTTAAAGTGCTTCATTGTAGTCGTTGCGAGCTGCGGCAGCAACACGTACATTGGCTCTCACACTGACCCAAATTCCAGAGTACCCTGCAATTGCAGAGCAGCCGGCTCCAATAAGGAAGCTCACCATGGTAATAAATGCCATCTGAGTGACGCTGAAGTAAATGTTTAGGTGGCTATTGGGGACTGGGTCTCGGATCGCATAAATGAAGAACAAGCCAATTGACGTCAGACCGGCTAACTTAAAAATGGTGCCATACTGTGTCATAAAAAATCCCTCACTACCCTCTCTGATGGGATCGGCCACCTCTTGCATAGCCCTTGGGCCAGTTGAGTGGTCAAGGATTTACCCAAGCAGCCAAATACTGAATGCGATAAACATGATCGAATTTACTAAGGCTGCGAAAGCTATTAGGTTTGCGGTTGTTGTAGAAATGAACACGGCAAAGAGCGCAACAGACGCTGGGGCTAGAGCCAGTAGTCCGAATTTCACCGGACTGAAGGCGTCAGTTTTGAAGGTTTAGTACATTTTAAGAATGAGGTCCGCGTAGGGATCTGCGTTTAACTGCGTATTCGTGTTTTTAAAGTGCTTTCGAGAGCCTCCATCGTTCTCAAAATCATCAATTGTATGAATGGACTCGAAGTCTTCTGTATCCAAGGTGTCGTAGGACTACTTGCCCACACTGGTAGCGTGTCTTAGTGAAGCCATGTCTATTCGTGTTAAAACTTAAACTAATTCAAATTAATTTGAAGTTATATAAAAAGGGGTTTTGGGGTTTTGGGG
>CAIMTR010000166.1 GCA_903844415.1 uncultured Gammaproteobacteria bacterium | reverse complement strand
CGCATGGACGCTGGGAAGGCACAACATTAGTTGTTGAGGCCGCCGGCTTTAACGGCCAATCTTGGCTCGACCGCGCTGGCAATTTTGCCAGTGCCACTTTGCGTGTAACAGAGCGTTATACACCCCTAGGACCCAATGCTTTGATGTACGAAGCAACTATCGAAGATCCCGCTGTGTTTACACGCCCTTGGAAAATCAGCATGCCGCTGTATCGACGATTGGAAGCAAACGCCCAAATTTTGGAATTTAAATGTGTAGAGTTTGCAGAAGAACTCTTGTATGGCCATCTACGGCAAACAAACGCAGCGGGAGAATAAGCCAATGCTTAACCATCGCACTATAAAAATACCGACTTTTACCCCTACCCTACTGAGCTTTTTTACCTGCTTGATACTACTGTCGGCTACAAGCCTGGCCGCCGACTTAAAGCTGATCAACATTGCTGTACCGAGCCCTGCAGAAGCCGTGCGGTGGTATGCAGATCATCTGGACTGTGAGTTGCTTGTCGATCGTAGTAACGCGGTTAATTGTGCCGGTGTAGAACTCGAATTGATCGCACAGCCGATCTTAGGTGGATCACAAGGCACTGGGGTGGATCACATTGCTTTTTCGGTGGCAGACCTGGCGGCCAAAATGACCGAACTGGAAGATGTTGGCGTGGGCGGCCAGGGTGTCAGGTTGCAACGCTTCGACGACGGTGCGCTTTTTCATGAAGTTGCCGGGCTGGGTAAATCGGGTTTCATTTTTGACCCGTGGGGCACCAGTATTGAACTTGTTGAAGATCCAGCACGGATTGGATTTCACCACGTTCATCTCAGTGCTGCCGACCCAGAAGCTACGCTAACCTTTTATCAAGAAACTTTTGCTGGGGTGCCTGCCAACCTCGGCACCGAGCTTACCGGACTACGTTTTGGTTCTGTTTGGTTATTTATTACTCAGCACACCAGTGTTGCACCTGCACCTACATCTGGACGCGCGGTCGATCATATCGGTTTCGTAGTAGAGGATATTCAAACAAGTGCTGCGCTCGTCCGCGCCCATGGTTTCACTCTTGCGCAAGAACCCGCCGTGCCCGCTACAGGCCGCAGTGCTGCGCAACAGGCGTTTGTGCTTGGTCCTGACAAAGTCCAGTTGGCCCTAGTCGAAACGGGTTGGGCAGGAATCAATCCCTCTGTGTCCACTACAGAGCAGTTACTCGTACCCCTAGCTTCCTATGAAGTACCCAAGACACCGTGGGGCGAACCCGACCTACAAGGCATCTGGACCGGCGATGCAGCCGATGGTATTCCGTTGGAACGACCGCGTGATGCGGCAGAGTCTGCAGACCTTAGCGAAGCGGATGCAGCAGCGCGGCGCGAACGCTCCACACTCCGCAGCATCTGGGGCTACGAACGCGAATGGCGCGACACCACACTCGGCTACACCAAGCGCGCACCGCTAACACAGCTCGCCATGATCATCGATCCACCGGATGGCAGACTACCGCCGCGCACTGCTGCCGCCGCAGCACTGCCTGCCGCAGGTACAGACAACGAGCCGGCTTTGCCAAAAGGGCCTGAAGATTTGAACTCCTGGGTACGGTGCATTACTCAAGGACTGCCCAATCAAATGATGCCCACCGTCTATAACAACGGCCTGCAAATCGTGCAAGGACCGCATACTGTTGCCATTCAAAAAGAAATGATTCATGAAACACGCATTATTCCCATCGATGGCAACCCGCATCTACAACCCGAACTTACCCAATGGCTCGGCGATTCGCGCGGCTGGTGGGAAGGTGACACGCTGGTTGTTGAGGTCACCAATTTTAATGGTCGTGTGTCTTATCAGGGTTCTAGTAAAGACATGAAGTTGACCGAGCGTTTCACCCGAATTTCTCCCGACTTGCTCGAATATGAATTCACGATCGATGATCCTAGTGTGTGGACCAAACCCTGGACCGCAGTATTTCCGTTTGTGAAAGACGATACTCAATACGAACTCGTTGAATACGCTTGCCATGAAGGCAACTATGCAATGACAAACATTCTTAATGGCGCACGCGCCAGTGAATAAATCACCGTTTTAAAAGAATAAGGAGAAGCCTATGCGATTTTCATTAGTTAAAGTTGTGGGTCTGGCTTTTGGCATTGCATTTTTTGCAATACCCGCAACTGCCCATCATGCTTTTTCGACCGAGTTCGATTCCACCAAACCCATCCGCCTGGTGGGCAAGATCACCCAAATGGAGTGGATCAATCCACACTCATGGTTACATCTAGATGTGGTCAAGGAAGACGGAACTGTGGAAAGCTGGATGGTAGAAGCCGGCCCTGCCGGTGTGTTGGTACGCCGTGGCTGGACGAAAAATTCCATCGTGCCTGGCACCGAAGTAATTGTAGAAGGATATTTGGCACGCGATGGTTCGCAACGTGCTAATGGCCGTGATGTCACCCTCCCCGATGGCCAACGTTTGTTTGCCGGCTCATCAGCGCCGGATGCTCCGCTGGAATAAATGATTAAAGGGGTCAGACCCCTTATTTCAATCAGGGATCGCAGCCGGTGGTGGTAGGCTGCCGTGCCAGCTCACTGCAATCAAGCTCTGGTCAGAGGGCAAGAAGCCGCGGAAGTTGCTCTGTTGCAGATCTGACTTTACCCAATGCGAGCGATGATTTTCCAGTGGATTTGCTTCCACTTCCTGCTCATGAAAGTCTAGGGGTGTACTTATTAGCACAGCACCACGACTGACGCGCTGGCAGGCTTGCAGGAATTTGTATCCCTGCGCTTTTTCAAAATGCTCAAGAATGTCGATGGCCAATACGAGGTCATAACTGGCGGCTGGCAAGGTCGCCAACTGTTCGATCGCATCCCCTACCAGCATGCGGTTGTACGCATAGTCGTGCACTGGTGTGAAATAGACGGGGCACCCTTCAATGCCATCGATCCTTACCTTCCACTCATCCTTGCTACGCTGAATCCCGTGAGAACCGTCGATCTTAAACAGATTGATGTTTTCCAAATTATTACGCAGCAGAAAGCCGTATTGCCCCATGCCAACGCCTACATCGAGCACCGCTGCCGGCTGCAGCCTCTCGGCAAATCCTACGATGGTGCTAAGTTGCGAACTGTAACTGAAGGGCATTAACGATTCCGGATGCTGTAACTAATAATTGGCAACTATTTTAAAAGCAAACGACCCACAGCGACACCTTTAAAATAAAAAGTGTGTCTGACCCCTTATTTTACTTTATTGCTCTCTCCAACTTCTATCGGATTGAACCTGATGAAGCCTGTAAAACTTCGTAAGCGGCTCCCGGTGGCGCGGCAGCTTACTGAGCGACCTGTTCGACCATGTATTTAACGCCTTTGATGATTTCCTCATCGGAGAGGTCGGGGCGCTCTCCCTTCTTCGGCATCACGCCGGTGTTGCCGCTGAATCCGTTTAAGGCATGCCCGATCAGCGTGTCCATGCCTTGGGCGATGCGCCCAGCCCAGGCATCGGCGTTGCCAAGTGCCGGTGCACCGCCGACGCCGGGCGGGGCGTGACAGGCAATACAGACGGTCTTGTAGACCTGCTGCCCAGTCAGGGGCGCCTTTGTAGCGGTCGGTTCTTCCGATTCTGCCGGGGCGACTTGTCCAGCGGCCACGGCGATAAAAACGCCCAATACGAGCATGAATCTCTTGGGAAATTGCTGGTTCATAACATGTGTCCGATATAAGCTCTTTACTGGGCAATCATGCTAATCTGCGTTGCCCGAATACAATATTAATAATAACTCAAGTCTAAGGGATCCAGTTCCATGAGAATCCACATTCGTTCGCTCCATTCATTACTTGTTACCGCCTGTTTCACAGTCAACATTTGTGCGGCCGCCCAGGCGCCTGAGCATGATCACGACGCAGCGCAGGAGCAAGAAGCTTCAGCAGTTACAGTCAAGGCAGGGTCGTGGTCTGATCCATCGATCTGGTCTGGCGGGGCGGTTCCAGCGGAAGGTGAGATAGTCGCGATTAGCGAAGGCATGGACATCGTCCTCGATATCAGTCCACCAGCGCTGCATGGTATCAATCTCAACGGAAAACTCAGCTTTGCCAATGACAAGGATATCGAACTCACCACCGAGTGGATTCTGATGCGCGGAGAGCTGCAGGCTGGTAGTGAAAGAACTCCTCACACACGCAATGCGACGATAACCCTGACCAATAATGTCCCTGATGAAAACATAAACGGAATGGGTGACCGGGGGATCATGATCGTGGGCGGAGTGTTAAGCCTGCATGGTGATCGGGAAAACGCCTGGACCAAACTGTCTGAAACTGTCAAAGCCGGCAGCACCACTATCAAAGTTCTCGATGCCGGCGGTTGGCGAGTCGGTGACGAAATCGTACTGGCGTCGACGGATTTTAATCCCCGGCAGGCTGAGAGACGTCATGTATCACAGATCAGCGGCAATACGTTGACGCTAGATCAGCCCCTCGAATACATGCATTACGGTGAGATCACCTTTGATGTCGATGAACGCGGCGAAGTCGGCCTGCTTACACGCAATATCCGCATCCAGGCCTCGGCTGATGCAGAACAGTCGTACTTAGGTGGGCATGTGATGGCGATGGCCGGCAGCAAAATGACGGTTTCTGGCATCGAGTTGCGTCGTATGGGTCAGCACCTGACGCTTGCCCGTTATCCCATCCACTGGCATATAAACGGCGACGTGACGGGGCAGTACATCAAGAACTCCGCGATTCACGACACCTTCAATCGCTGCGTGACCATTCATGGCTCGGATAATCTGCTTGTCGAAAACAACGTTACCTACAACACCGTGGGCCATTGCTTCTTCATGGAAGACGGTATCGAGACGGGTAACCAGATCGTTCACAACCTTGGCATCCAGACCAAGTGTCATCCGACCCTACCGTGTGAACCGACCAACCTCACTCTGCCTCATCAGTCTACGAATGGCCAGACGTCCGAGCATGTCCTGCTCCCTTCGGACAATACAGCCTCCACTTTCTGGATCACGAACCCCGACAATACTTACCGCGACAATGTGGCGGCGGGTTCCGACCAGGTCGGCTTCTGGATGGCCTTTCCTACGCATCCAACGGGGGCGTTCGAAGGTACCCAGATCAGTGCCGATACCTGGCCCGGAAGGACCAAGCTGCGAGAGTTCAGCGGCAATACCGCCCATTCCAATTTCGATGGCCTAATGCTCGACCGCGGCCCCAGGCCCGACGGCACATTCGGTATCGCCGGCCCTAACCTTATCGCCCGCGCCAATCCTGCCGATACGAAAAGCGAGTTGTTGGTGTCAGTATTCGATAACTACACCGGCTATAAGAACCGCAATGGCGCCATCTGGGGCCGCGGTGAAATGCACCTGTACACCAATTTAAAACTAGCCGATAACGCTATCGGCTTCACCCATGCGTCTGCTTCTCCCGGTATCGCGCCCTACACGTCGCGCGTCGTGGACTCGCTGTTCGTGGGCGAGAGCGACAACATCGGCAACCCCACTACGCCCGAGGAAGTGGCGTATGGCCGCAGCCTGCCAGCCGCTGCAGCCGATTTCCCGATTCGCGGCTACGAGTTTTATGATTTCCACCACGAAGTGGAAAATGTCACATTCGTGAATTACGAGCCCAACGAGCTTCGTGATGCGGGCGCGCTATCCTACCTGTTATTTACCAGCTTCGGCATGAGCACCTCGAACTGGGTCAAGGGCATTAAATTCGACAACGCCAAGCCGGTCAGCTTCCCTCCGATCCAACGCCGCTGGGCGTCTGATTACGGACGCAGTGCTGCCTATAAGAGCGCGGCGTTCCATGACCTAGACGGATCGGTAAGCGGAACTCCCGGTGCCTACATAGTTCTCGACAACGGAATCGCAGCCAGTGAAGACCAGTGCGAAATGAAGCCGAGCTGGAATGCGGCAGTCTGCACCGGGGACATGGGGCGCTTCGCCATCGCTGGTGAGTTCAGCGGGTTCCAGGCTGGCCCTATTACTAATCCGATCATCCTCCAACGTAACGGCAGGCGGTTCGAATACACCGGGGGATCCACGATCGGCAGTGACGCCGAGGTAAGGGTTGAGACATCCCGGCCTACGCTAACCCTGTCCTTGCAGGAAATGGATAAGGGTTCCTTTGTGATTTTCGAACTTCCCGAATTCACCACCGCTGCCACGGGCGCGCAACAAAGCAGCCTGGATGCGCTGAAGGGCGCCAGCCAGACATCATACTTCCGGGATGACAAGTCACTGTGGGTCAAGCTTGTGGTCGCGGAGGCTGATCTTGCTGCGGCAGGTTCCGGCGGTGCGGGTGGTCCTCCTGGTGCGGGCGGTCCTCCTGGTGCGGGCGGTCCTCCTGGTACGGGTGGTCCTCCGCGCGGTCCTGGTGAGGGTGCTGCGGCTACTAGTGGAACTAGGATCGAAGTCAGCAGGTAAATTGAGCCCCGCTGAATGAACGTCAGCCCCGGCGCAAGCCAGGGCTTTCGCCTAGGTAGCCTTGCCGTGCTTTTATGAGGAAGTCCACCAAGAGAAAAATTGGGACTGCCTGAGGGATACCGGCTTTTCGGTATTTAAGGGGTCTAGCCCCTTATTTCCTTTGAATGACTACGTCTTTGCAAATAATTTAGCGTGGTCCGTAATGCGGAGCCGGAAGGTTGCGTTCATACGCACCTAGATCCGGCCCCGAACCTGTCATCACATCGTTGATACCCGGCAGAAGGATGCCTGCATCAACAGCCACAGAGCCGTCAGTAAGACTAAAATCAAAATCCTGTGGCTGATACAGCGTGCGTGCATCAGGGCCCGGTGGTTGTACATTTACAAAAGTATCGAAATCTACCAGCACACTATGGGTATCCTGCCGACTAGCGGCACTGTAACTGGCGAGATCCGGAAAACGCCGCACTTCCCTAGACTTGCTTTCAAGGTCTGACTGGGCTCGAGTGGATAACGGCGCTACTGTAACGGCAGTGCCAGCTTCACCTGGAAAATTGACCATCATCGAAAACGGTGGCGTGCTCCATTCGAAGGCAAACTCACCTCCTTGATTGGAACGAAACCCGTTGTAATCCGAACTGGAATAATTAGTGTTGGTTTCAACTGCAAAAATTTCTGGTGTGCCACTTTGTCCAAGAATAAGGTTGTTGCGGTAATGCACATTGGAAGCCGCCAGCAACATGGGTTTTACCGGCGCGATAAACGTATTGTGATACACCAAAATTCCCGCCGAAGATGCAGTAAATTTCACCGCTCCGCCTTCTGGCGCGTGATACACCACATTGCGGATAAAATAGGCCGGCCCGCCAAACATGGGTTGCACACTGAGTGCCCGATGCCCGTGATTGAAACAGCGGTTGCGGAAAATGCGGATATTGTGAGCACCTCCATCGGCTTCAATGCAGTTGTCCTCCATATGACTGATGTCATTGTTGTAAAAGTCGATGGATACCGGCATACGCTCGCGCAGTGGAGCAGGTGAGCCATCCGGATTTCCATACGTGGCAACATCCACACCATCATGAAAGTTCTCGATGCGGTTGTAAGCCACCACATGACCTGCTCCGTAAACCTTGATGGCATATTCGGACACCAGCGGAGGTGGCCCGTCTGCGCCGAAATAAGGCTCCCATACTGGACCGGTAAACCCCATCAAGTGATCCGAAGCAAACTTGCCGATCAGGACATTGTCGGTGATGGTGTAATCTCTTGAACCTGACCAGTCGGTATATATTCCCCGACCGATGTTCTCAAAACGCGAATTCTTGATGGTGAGTCCCGAGGAGCCGGCGATATTCTTCAATCCCGCCTGAAACACAAGTTCAGTATTACGGAACGTCAACCCTTCAAAGTAGTTGTAGTTGGCAGCCATGACATTGAACAAGTTGTAGGCACCATCACCATCAAAAATAACCTCGCCGTCACCAGCCGACTTGATCACGATGGGGGCTTCGTAGGTGCCGCTCTGGGTCAGAAAATAAGTGCCACTGGAAATAGTGCCGAAGCCACCCTGATAAGCATAACGATTGTCTTTGTAGACACCGGCATGCATCAGGATGGTATCGCCAGGCTGTACCCGCGGCGGATAGGTATTGAAATTATCAGAACCGGATGAGCCCGTATAATAGGCCGCCAGCAAATTGCTGAACGCTGGCTGAAGTTTTTCACCCACATAGTCAACAGGATAAACGTGATACTCCTTGCCTGTGGCAGCTGGTACCGGTTCTGCCCGAGTACTAGTAACGAGTTGCTGTTGAGGCTCGCCGGTAATGCCATCTGCATCGGACATGACCAAGCGCACCTCGTAGGCAGTGCCTGGTTCTAGGTCAAAGAGGCTGCCGGCAAACATGTGCGGGGTAACATACTGAAGTGCATTTTCATTAATCCGCTCGCCGCCGATACGCAACAGGGCTGGACCCTGCCGCCAGCTGGACTCACCAGCCTGGCGATATTCAATTGCGGCCGTGGCATTGCGATTATCGTCTCCGGCCAATGTCCATTCAAACCCAAGCGAGATCAACGTGGGTGGTTCAACAAAGACTGTGCCGGCACTAGTACCATCTGCACACCATGCACTGCCGGTCACCAAAGCCAGGCCCATAACCAGCAAGACCCCGCCAAAGTCCTGAGACAATATTCTGGTCATCATAAAAATTTCCTGAATGGAGTTGAAGTGAAAATCCGCTAGTTTAGGTTAGCTTGTATAACTCCTGATTGCGATCTGGTGCTGGTTGGTAGCGTAACATGCTGTCGCTCAACTGGATGATCTTCAGAATCGAAAGCTCCGCTGGAATAAAAAAGTTACATAGCCGGTGCATGCCACTAAATTTCTAAAGCTGTAGATCGATAAGCACCATCACAATATCGGCGCGGGTGTGCTATAGCACAGCCGTACCCAGTGCCGGGTCGCTGAGTCCATCTTGACCAGTTTCAACACGACCAGCAAAGCGCCGCAGATAACCGTCTAGCGTGAGGTCCGTAACACTCAGATCGTACCAGTGGGCACTATTGTGTAAGGAGAAGCGCTGCTTAATTTGCCCACTAGGCGCGAGTGTCAACTGCCACGGCCCCCCGCTCGAGTAGGTTTCGTCCTGAATGGTCAGTGAGCAGGTTTCGGTGCCAGGATTTGTCAGGACCACCACTACATCACCGATGCCTGCATCGTATTCAATTGTACATTCCGGCTTGATGCTGTCGGCTGAATCTCGAAATACACGCACGAAGCCAGCAGGTCCATATACCCATAAGTCATAGCCGCTATCATCAGAAGCAATTTCCCAGATATCCGCCAATTTTTTGCCGGCTTCAACAGTGTAGCGCCGCGGAATTCGATCAAGATGCAACTTGTCGTAGACATGATATACGACGCCACGCGCACCATTGTTCATAAACGTAAGTGACACGTTCTTGCCCTGCGTAACTTCGGCATTTACGTGCAATACATAAGGTAGCTTACGCGACAGCCGCGTGCCAGCCTCCTGAAAAAGCATCTGATGGTTTTGCGGTACGAAATAATCCGGCATCGTTAGTTGCTGGGCTTCCAGCGCGAGGTAATTACTTGTATCAGGCAGAGGTGTTGGTTGGATATCGCCACGCTCGCTAAAATCAAAGGTAGAGGTCAAGTCGCCACAAACGGCGCGATGCCACGGGCTGACATTGGGCACAGCGATATCGAAGCGCTGTTCTAGAAACATGCTGATCGAAGTGTGATCGAATACTTCGGAGCTTACCCAGCCACCCTTACTCCATGGCGACACCACATACATTGGTACCCGCGCGCTGAGTCCGAACGGACGTAGGTTACCTGAGGTCGTGTCCTCGGGGTCGATATGTTTACGGGCTGGATCGGAAAAATATTCCCCATCGAGATTCATTGTCGCCTTACCAGCCATGCTGCCATCGGGATTGTACGAAGGCACGCTGGGAGGTGGCACATGATCGAACATGCCATCGTTCTCATCGAACGTCAGGAACAGAGCAGCTTTGCTCCATACCTCAAGATTGGCGGTTAGCGCATTAAGCACCTGCTCGGTGAAATGACCGCCTTTCTGTGGACTGGAAGGAGCACCTGGATGTTCAGAAAAAGCCCGTGGTGGTAGCACCCAGCATACCTCCGGCAGCGTGTTATTTTTAACATCCTCAGCGAGATCCTCTAGTGTCCACAACGACATGCCTTTCTCGTAAACCGGAGAGCCTGGTGCAGCCGTTCTGAAACCAGCGAAGGCCAACCCGCCATGCATCGCACCGGTCCAATTGTCATTGGGATCCTGATATATGCGCCAACTGATGTCTGCGGCCTCGAGCAGTTCCGGTAAGGTCGGCCACTGAAACGCGCTGTCCTTATAGGTATAGCCTGGCACCGGCCACTTATCAACCTCGGGGTTAGCGATCCAGCAGCGCAGGTTGTCCGGTTCGGAATCGGTGTCAGTACAATTGACACCCTGAGCGGCGAGTTCAGGATTAAAATTGGAGCCGCTGAAAAAGGTGATGCGGTTTGGGTCTGTGCCCGCCGTGATGGAACAATGATAACCATCACAAATCGTGAAAGCCTCAGCAAGTGCAAACTGGAAAGGGATGTCTTCGCGCTTGTAGTATCCCATCGAATTGTCATGTTTGTATTTGGGCCACGAGCCGAATTTGCCTTGATTCCAGGCCGCCTGCGAATCCGCAAAACTATGCGGCGTACTGGGCGCCAGCAAGGCATTGAACGCTAGCGGATCCATATGAAATGGAGCAATTTCCTTGGTGCCATTCGACTGAAACCATACCGGCTTGCCGCTTTCGAGCGGTACTGGGAAACGGTCGCCGAAACCCCGTACACCTTTCATAGTGCCGAAATAATGATCGAAGCCGCGGTTCTCCTGCATGAGGATGACGATATGCTTAAGATCCTTGATAGTGCCTGTTTCAACAGTGGGCTCCGCCGCTAGGGCTCGCTGGATACTAGCGGGCAGAGCTACAAAAGTTGCTGCGGCACTGGTGCCAGCGGTAAATGATAAAAACTGGCGTCGATCAATACTCATTATCACTTCTCCAGAAGCAGGTTCGAATGCACAGGAAAATCCACGTGTATTTTCTGCAAAAATTTTTTTCTGCCGCAAGCATGTCGCAACAATGTTTAATCAGAGTAAATATCAGGATGGTAAATGGTAAAAAAGAAATGAAGATCAACTAAGAAATGAGCAAAAATCTCATATTAACCATGGTGAAAATTGAGAACATTAAGAAGCCATAACATCCTTGTTATGGCATCGATCTATACTTAAATCTAACGCTGTGAGTTGTTTGTCTTTACGACCAGCGGCTGTGTCCATGCCATTTCCACATCCCCATCCGCATACGGATTAGCATGCAATTTTGTGGAGGTGATACGAGCTCGGACGTAGATTTCATTTCCTCTAATCTTATAACTTGCTTTTGTACCATTCACTTCGTTCAGCACTTTGCCAATGTCAGCGCTGTAGCGAATGATACTGTTGTGCAGGTGATCTAGGCTGCCTTCATGTTCGTGCGGAGCATTAGCTTCTTCATGGCCTTGCAGATCTGCATTCTGCAATGTGCCAATAAACTCGACACGATATTCCACGCCTGACTGGGGTTCGATTTCGATCTCAATACCTTCTGGCGTAATCTCCAGATTCTTGAGAGTAACACCAGTGCTGTTGTAGAAATCACCGTGCTTGATTGCATCGGTGATTTTGTTCGGTGTAAGCCATTGCGATTTAACCATTATCCAGCCACGACCCGGATTGACTTCGCCGAGGCCCCATACCGTGTATTCGTGGGCATCATCAACAGCCAGCCCGTAGAACACACTACGGTTCATTTCACCAAGCCGTTTAGCCAGCACAATATCCCACATGCGTTCAGTGCTCTCATGTAAAGCATCTCCATAGTTGCGCACATCGGAGTGACCGTTGTACATCTCGAAAAATCCGTCACCTGGCGCATGATCAAGGTTCACAAAATCTTCCGCAGTTTCCGCAAAATGAAAGTTTGGATGATTGAGATGTATGAACATCGGTTGGTTATACTGCTTGCCTTGTGCAACTACCGAGTCCAAATTTTTCTGGATGGTATCTGCAACACTACTGCCTTCAATAGGCGCAATAAAATCAACCAGATTTACGCCGTTCATATGTACCGGATGATTATGGTGACTCGCCGTGATCTCTTCACCCTTGATAAATATGAATCGGTTGGCTTCCTCGAACAATGCACGGAATTCATCCAGCGTTTTAATTTTTACTTCACGCTTACCGTCCACCACGCGCTCTTCCACCCAATCAGATCCAAAGGCTGCGAGGTAATTCTCATAGGCCTTATGGATCTGCTCAACCGGACGCGCAGTCGCATCAATCGGATACCACTTCGAACCAATTTGCAGAGTATTGTGGTCGCTCAACACAAGAAACTGATAGCCGTGTTCCTTATACCACTGAGCTACAAGTTCAGGTGGTGTATCACCGTCACTCCACCAAGTATGGGTGTGCGTATTGCCTTTCCACCAGCGTGTTTCGCCTTCAAACTCAGCCGCCTGGGTATGGGCGGCAGCAAGTAGCAGTAATGCATACGCAACTTTTTTAAGTTTCATGTAGTTTTCCTATGATTCCTAGAATTGATATTCATACTGCAGAAAGAACGAACGAGGCTTGCCGTTCCAGCCATAAAAATTGTAGTAGTTCGAATCATTCAGGCCGATTTCACCGCGAACTGACGCACGCGACAGCACTGCAACACCCAGGCCACCACGCTCGTAATATTTCTCACCTAGAAGATTGACTGCACGCAACATAAAACGATGTTCTTTGTTGTCGCCCATAAAATACTGGACTGAACCATTTAGAACTACGTAATCGCCGAAGTTGAGATCTGGTGTAGTACGGTTGCCGCTTGCGTCAACAATCTTGCTTGAGCGTCCGTCAGCGTAGGCCCACTCAGGACCCTGCCATTTTGGGTTAAGAGATACTATCCAATTCTCATTCGGGGTGTATGACATCAGCATCGATGCCGACCACTCAGCACGTTCGCCTGACTGCCTGAACTTATTCTCTCCGGCAGCACCAGGAACAACAAAACTTAACACCGTTCCAGTGTGGTCCAGCTGCGCCTTCTGGCCAAAGATTGGATTCGGCTCAAGCGACTCCATATTAGTTAAAGTAAAGTCTGCTTCCCATTTATCAATGTCTAGCGAGATATCTAGCGTCACGCCAGTTATATCCTGCTCGGTACGCATATTGAAATTGGCAGTTTTTGTATCCGCAATACCCAGAGACAGTGCTAACTGGCAGAAGGCATCAGGCGTGATGATGTTCGGATTTATGTCGGTAGCAAGTACACCTGGATAGTTAATGCAGACATTCTTCAACTGAGCTGAGCCAAACATGTGGTCGATTGTGGTAGTAAAATAGCCGAGCTCAACGTTGAAAGTGCCACCGAAAATATCACCATCGATGCCTATACCACTGTTGTAGGCTTCGACCTGTTGGGTTTGGATCGTCGGGTTGGCAACCCTGTTGCCCGCAAAACCTGCTTCCGCTGTAGTGGGCGGGCTATAAGAAGTGCCACCACTAGAGCGTATATACATTCCTGACATCAATTCCTGACGCAGGCCATATTTCCAGATTGATTCGTCGTTGAAACTGCTATTGAAATCGTGACGACTAGAAATAGATATATTGGTGGGAAAATAGAAGTCCGTACTCATGCGCAGCTCGCCATAAATACCATTGCTCTGCACTTTTTTGTCACTCATTCCGTATACAACTGATGAGTTGTCGCCGTAAGTAATATTCTGAAAACCCAGCACACCTTCAAGATTTTCGTTGAGTGTGTATTTGATGCGATTGTTAAAACCGTAATCCACATAACCAGCCATTGCCTGATCGGCATCTCCCACGCCTTTTACCGGCACGCCAGTGCCGAAGCCTGCAATACTTTCAATCACATAACCCATTGGCGCGCCTATTGGAAAAGGATTAGCCAAGGTGCCGTAGGGCACGCCCTGCGCATTTACATAGATGCCGGATTTTGCAGTGTTGCTTGCATTGCCTTGTGCACCGAACGGATTGGTTACGCAACCGGTAGGCAGACCTTCAACAGTTGCGGCAAATTTTTCGTAGGATGTGGCAGTAGTGAAACTAGTAATGCCTTTTGTGGCAGCTATAGCGCGCACATTAGGGGCTAGGTCGGCAAGCCGTGGTATGTTGCACACCTGCGCTAGAAACTCAGTATTTTTCAGGCGTGGATCGGTGTAATACGCCTCTGCTTCATAATCAAGTTGGTCGGTGAAACTAGTTTTGAAGCGCGCCTCCCACATCGGAAATTCAGTCTTGTTAGGTGTTAAGATCGTGGTGCTTGGAAAAGAATCCTCAAAGTCGATCGTATTGAACTGATATCCTAAACGAAATTCGGTATCTTCGTTGATGGCCCATAGGTATTTAGCCCCAATCGAGTTGTAGCTGTAGGGAAAATCATGATAACCGCCCAGCGCGAGAATGTTGTCGACATAGGCTTCTTTGCTAAAAATTTCATGCGCATCATTTTCAAACGTGCGACCAAAAAGCATCAAGTAATGTTCTCCGCTGGAGCCGAGCGGCATGGTAACGTTGCCGTACATTTCGCGGGTCTTGAAATTGCCAGTGTAGAAGCCGACCTCGCCTTTAACTTCATCGCCAGCTTCAGGACGCTTGTATACAGCATTGACTACACCGAGGCCGCCATTGCCACCAAAATAGAGGCTTTGGCCGCCACGAAAGACTTCAACGTTTTCGATCATACGTGGATCTAACGCAGTTGCGCCCCACAGGCTTTCGAGCGGCGTGCCGCGATCGAAAGTTGGTATGCCATCAAGTAGCAGCAGCGTATCGCGGTCGGTGCCGCCATCTATACGAATCGTGAACTCGCCTTCGTCAGGTGAGTAGCCTATATTCGCACCACGAATTAGACCTGCCGCGAGTTCGCCGAAGTTAGTGAAACCACCAGTTTTTATTTCAGCGGCATCGATAATCTGCACCTGTGTACCAAAACGTGCAACATCCACTGCCAGCATGGACACGCCGGCGTTGAGAGCTTTGCCCTCAACGAGAATTTCTTCAACACCACTTGGAGCGCGGGTTACAGGTTCTGCAGGTTGAGCGGCAGGTGCTTGCTGAGCCAAAGCAGTTTGCGCTAACACAGCGGAGGTGATTATCAGGCTCAGTATGCGTTTTTTAAATTGGGTCTTTCCGGAAAATTCTGGCGTAAACTGCACGCCTTTGTGACTCTTCTCAATGAATAACATCCTACATTCTCCTGGTTTTTTAACTACAATTAAGTGCGCGTTGCCTACAACTAAAAACTATTTTTGT
>CAIMTR010000165.1 GCA_903844415.1 uncultured Gammaproteobacteria bacterium | reverse complement strand
TGACTCAGCGGGCTTGGCTGTCATCGATACAACAACAGGGCAGTTAAACTTCGTAAAAACCGTTGGCAAGGTTCAGGCCTTGGATGATGCAGTTCAAAAACAAAAAATCAAAGGAACCTCCGGTGTAGCTCATACACGGTGGGCTACACATGGCAAACCCTCAACCGAAAATGCCCATCCTCATATATCTGAAGATAACATCGCTCTGGTGCATAACGGCATTATTGAAAATTATTTGGAACTTAAAACTGAATTGATCGAAAAAGGATACGTTTTCCTTTCCGACACAGATACCGAAGTTATTGCCCATTTAATACAAGCAGTAATTTCGGCAAACCAAACTAGTTTTCTAGCGGGAGTTATAAGCACCATAGCACGCCTTCATGGCGCCTATGGTCTTGCTGTGATAAACAAAAATGAACCCGACTGTATAGTGGCCGCACGCAGCGGCAGCCCGCTTGTGATCGGAGTTGGTACGGGAGAAAATTTTATTGCATCCGATCCGGCGGCTTTGGGACAAGTAACGGACCGCTTCATGTTTATGGAAGAAGGGGATATTGCCCAAATTAAACGTGATTCAGTCCAAATTTGGAATGATGGCAAAATTGTCCAACGCGAAATCATTCATCTTCGGCAGGACAAAGATGAGGTGCTCAAGGGTAGCTTTCGTCACTACATGCTTAAAGAAATTCATGAACAACCAGATGTGGTCCGCAATACATTGGCCGGACGTATCAGCAAAACCCATCTTCAAGAGCAGGCGCTTGGAGTTGATGTTAAGGAAGTTCTAGATAAAATCAAATGTGTCCAAATAGTTGCTTGTGGTACCAGCAATCATGCCGGGATGATTGCAAAGTTCTGGTTTGAAAACGTAGCACGCATACCTTGTAGCGTGGATATTGCCAGTGAATATCGGTATCGCAATATTTTAGTTCCGGAAGACTGCCTGTTCATTTCAATATCCCAGTCGGGCGAAACAGCAGATACTTTAGCAGCGCTTCGTTATGCCAAAAAATCGGGCTACACAGCCCGTCTTTCTATCTGCAATGTAGCCAACAGCTCTTTGGTCCGCGAATCAGACCTAGCCATTATGACCTTTGCTGGTCGTGAAATCGGTGTGGCCTCCACCAAAGCATTCATTGCACAGTTGTCAGTGTTGGCCTTGTTGTCCATTGCTCTCGGGCGTCGTAATGGACTTTCGGAACAACAGGAAAAAGAGCTGGTTAACGATCTCAACCAGTTGCCGGCAATTATTGAGCAAATTTTGCAGCTGGATGCAGAAATCAAAAAACTGTCCAATGATTTTTCAGAAAAGCGGCATGCTCTTTTTTTAGGACGTGGGGCTCTATATCCGGTTGCGAAAGAAGGAGCGCTTAAACTCAAGGAAATTTCTTACATCCATGCCGAAGCCTATCCGGCGGGGGAGCTCAAGCACGGGCCGTTGGCCTTAGTAGACAATGACATGCCTGTCATAGCAGTAGCGCCAAACAATGAATTGCTGGAAAAGCTCAAATCCAATCTGCAAGAAGTCAAAGCGCGCGGTGGTCAACTGTATGTATTCGCTGATGCCAATGCAGGCTTTCACAACGACGAAGGAATTTGTGTGCTAAACCTCCCCCATTGCAGCGACTTTCTTGCACCAATTGTCTACACAGTTCCCCTGCAATTGCTTTCCTATCATGTCGCGGTTATCAAAGGTACAGATGTAGATCAACCGCGTAATCTGGCAAAAAGTGTTACGGTCGAATAAAGTCCCAATACAACGGATGCCCAAAAAAAACAAACAACAATAATTTTGTAATCAAAGACTGTTTATAGAGAGCGTTTAGCAGATACACGAAGTGTGCTTAAACTCCGATTCAAACGCTTGAGATGTTCCTGAAGTTGTTCATTGCTAGTACGTGCAACTCCCATGGCCAAAACATCAATGACCACAAGATGTGCTATGCGTGAAGAAACAGGAGTAAATACATGTTCATCTTCAACAACATTAATATGGATGGGCAAATCACATAAACTAGCTAACGGCGTTCCTTTTGGAACTAGGCCAATCACGGTAGCGCCTGCTTCGCGGGCAAGGTTGACACTTTGGATGAGAGCCTTGGTACGCCCAGATTGTGAAATTGCCACCACAACATCTTTTTCTTTAAGAGAAATAGCAGACATATGTTGAATGTGGGGGTCAGTATAGGCTGCCGCTGAAACCTGCAAACGAAAAAACTTATGTTGGGCATCGATAGCAACCGATCCGGAAGCTCCAAAACCATAAAACTCTACACGTCGGGCTGCTCTGAGTGCCAATATGGCTTTTTCCAACGCTATCGTATCCATGTCGTCACGAACATTGAGCAATGAGCCGATTGTTGCATCGAAAACTTTGCGGTTTACATCCGCTACCGAATCAGAATCGCTAACGGAAAATTGTACATAGTTACCGCTGCTTCCTAAATATTGCGCCAACTGAAGTTTGAAGGACTGGAAACCATTAAATCCCAGAGCACGACAAAAACGTATCACCGTGGGTTCGCTTACCTTGGCTGCCGCTGCCAGATCTGAGATGCGCATGGGCAACATACTGGCAGGATCCTGCAAGATGAAACTGGCTACTTTATGCTCAGATTTACGTAAGTCACCCAGTCGAGCTTGTACAGTCCGTATAAAATTGGAATTTTCCAGGGTCAGCCCCCCACTTATTTAGATGCGCCAACAAAGGTATTACAGGAATTTGCTTGAGGCAATAAACTTAAAAAGTCTGAAAGAAGGATTTAGCAGCAGAATGTTCAACAACAGAAAGTTCAACAACTGAACTGAAGGTATAAATCACACATTACCAGGTGGGCAGTCAAAAACAGGCACAAGTAACACCACTCAGTGCCTAACCAGAAATTAAACCACCCTGCTGTGTCCAAGTTGAAACAGCAGGGCAAAAAAGTTGGAACGGTGTAATCGCTTGAATTAGCCGATGGGGGACACGTTCTCGGCCTGAGGACCTTTTGCACTCTGGGTTACAGTCATTTTGACTTTCTGACCCTCGCGCAGCGTGCGACGACCTTCCGCAACGATCGCACTATAGTGAACAAAAACGTCCTTGCCGCCAGCTTGTTCAATAAAGCCAAATCCTTTTTCGTCATTAAACCACTTTACGGTGCCTTCTACTTGGTCTGCCATATTTCTCTCTTGTTACAAAAGCCATCTTTGTGGCGAAAATCCAATCTTAAATTGGTGCTGGACCATTTAACATCTCAGTAGAATCGCTGAAAATATGAATGGTTGGGACCGATCTTAACAAGGTTTCTTAATTTTGCCTACTTTAAGCCATATGTATTTCTGGGATTTGGTTTTTATATTTAACGAAGAGTATTAATTAAATACTCCTAAAAATTATCCTGTTAACAACAGTCGTATGGACTAGAACAGGTTAAAAACTAAACTGAAAAAAAACTGAGAAAGTCTTTGTTAGGCTCTAAAATGCCAAACCATGGATGTCTCTCATATATTGAACTCTCTCAACTCAGCCCAGCGTCAAGCAGTTACTGCCGAAGCTGGGAATTTGCTGGTTTTAGCAGGTGCAGGTAGCGGTAAAACCCGCGTGCTGGTGCATCGCATTGCCTGGCTGATAGAAATGGAAGGGGTTTCCCCAGGGGGTATTCTGGCCGTCACCTTTACCAATAAAGCCGCCAACGAAATGCGGATTCGCATAGAAGAACTTTTGCAGCGACCAATTGGGGGTATGTGGGTGGGTACCTTTCATGGCCTTGCCCATCGCTTATTACGGGCCCATTGGCAAGAAGCGGGCCTTCCAGAAAAGTTTCAGATTTTGGATTCTGATGATCAGTTACGCCTTATCAAGCGTATCAATCAAAATCTGGGCCTGGATGAAAGCAAATGGCCCGCCCGGCAGTGTCAGTGGTTTATCAACTCCCAAAAAGATGAAGGCCTGCGTGCCGCCAATTTGGAACATTATGGCGATGAGTTTCGCAAAATCATGATGCAGGTATACCAAGCCTATGAACAAGCCTGTGAAAGAGGGGGCATGGTAGATTTTGGGGAATTACTGTTACGTGCGCATGAAATCTGGTTGAAACAACCTGGGTTGCTGGCTTATTACCAACAGCGTTTTCGGCAGATATTTGTTGATGAGTTTCAGGACACTAATACTATCCAATATGCCTGGTTGCGGGTGTTGGCCGGCACTACTGGCGTGCTGACAGTTGTAGGCGATGATGACCAGTCTATTTATGGTTGGCGTGGCGCGCGGATCGAGAATATTCAAAGCTTTACCAGCGATTTTCAGCCGGCAGCTATGATTAAGCTTGAACAAAACTATCGCTCCACCGGCAACATCCTCAAAGCCGCCAATCATTTAATTGCTAACAATAACAGTAGATTGGGCAAGGAGCTTTGGACGCAAGCGGCCGAAGGTGAATTGATCTCTGTGTACACCGCGTATAACGAACAAGACGAAGCGCGATTTATCTGTGATCAGGTCGAACAATGGGTGCTTCAAGGCCACCGTAGAGATGAAGCTGTAATGTTGTATCGTTCTAATGCTCAGTCGCGGGAACTAGAAGAAGCCTTATTGCGAATTGGGATGCCCTACCGAATTTACGGCGGGTTTCGTTTTTATGAGCGATTGGAAATTCGCAATGCCCTGGCTTATTTACGATTGGTTGCCAATCGCGATGCTGACGCTGCATTCGAGCGGGTGATAAACACACCGGTGCGTGGCATCGGTAATACTACGCTGGAAAGTTTGCGGGTTTTGGCGCGCGACGCGGGCATTTCTTTATGGCGAGCAGCAGTGTTGGCAGTAACCCAGTCCTTACTCAGTAACCGCGCGTTGCTCAGTTTACAGAGTTTTATGGAACTGATTAATCGACTAGAAGATTACAGTGTATCGCGCGAATTGCATGAAACCATAGATTATGTGATTCGACAGAGCGGGTTGATACCACATCATGAAAAAGAGGGCGGCGAAAAAGCCCTCTCGCGGCTCGAAAATCTAGAAGAACTCATCAACGCTGGAAAAAGTTTCACCTTAGAAGACCGCGGCCTTGAAGAAACCCCTACAGGGCTGGAGCTTATTGCAGGGTTTCTGGATAAAGCTGCACTTGATGCTGGGGACACTCAGGCTGAAGTTGAAGAAGATGCCGTGCAGCTAATGACTTTGCACTCGGCAAAAGGGCTGGAATATCCGCTGGTTTTTATAACAGGAATGGAAGAAGGTTTATTTCCACACAAGATGTCAATCGACGGGATACAGGGCTTGGAAGAAGAGCGCAGGCTTTGTTACGTTGGGATAACGCGAGCCAAGCAAAAGTTGTTTCTGAGTCACGCCGAGTCGCGGCGTTTGCATGGTGAATCAAACCTTACTCGCCCTTCGCGTTTTCTGCGCGAAATCCCTGCGGCACTGCGCCAGGAAGTTCGAATGAAAGGTCAGATTATCCGTAACGCCTCCCGGACGGGCGATGGGGGCGATTCCGGAATGCTCGATAGTCAATCGCTGGGTGCAGGATTTGGCCTAAATCTGGGCCAACGCGTTCGTCATCCCAAGTTTGGTGACGGTATCGTGCTCAGTAGCGAAGGCAGCGGCAATAACGCCAGAGTACAAATTAATTTTGATGAGGCTGGCAGTAAATGGTTAGTGCTGGCGTATGCCAGGCTAGAAGCAATTTAGACGATCCATAACATAGACCAAAAATGAGGAGGTATGCCGCATTACTAAGTAGGCAATGCTACGCAGTTGGAATTGCACGTGTACGACCGTTGTCGTCAATAGCAACAAATACAAACCCACCTTCAGCCACCTTGATCCATTCATTTTCTTGGGATCCTGCATTGATCCACGCTTCCACTTCTACTTTCACTGAGCTGCGGCCCACACCACGAATCGCCGCGTAACAGCCCACTACAGCGCCAATTTTAATGGGCGCTAAAAAAGAAATGTACTCAATAGCAACTGTAGCCACTTTTCCTTTGGCAACTCGGGTACATGCAAGATTTCCTGCCATATCCATTTGACTTGCCAACCAGCCGCCATGAATTAGCCCATGCTGATTGGTGTCGCCGGGTAATGCCACTACTTGCAAAACAAGAATGCCATCGGGATATGGGTTGGCATCGTCCATCAAATCTTTGCTCATTAAATATTTACCTTAAATTTATGAGGATGATAGGGCATTGCAATAAATGTTTAGCAAATCGTTCGCAGAAATCGTCTTTATCTTATCTTTATCAAATTTTTATGTAACACGCCAAAAATTAATGAAAATGCTCGGCAACACTTAATCGCGCTTTTACATAGCCTACCTAGAATTCGCGGCATTATGAAGTAATAGTAAATTTACTTAAAAGTGGAGCAGCCTGTATGAAATATAAATCGTCTATGTTGGCTACGATGTTGGTTACCGTAGCAACCTTATCTACAACCAGTCACGCGGCTACTGAGCCCTCACTGATCACCAACGCTGTTGGTGGTGCAATTCCAGCTGCTACTTTTACAGGTGGCGCTACCAGTAACGAAGGTGTCAATTTTTTGAGCGCAGTGCCTGCAGGTCAGCCTGCCGGAATCTGGTCATCGTTTAAGCCTGCAAGTGCTGATGTTGGCAAAGAAGGTGATTTGTACATGGTCGTAAATGCTGGCGGTGTTTGGTACATGCGCACAGCAACCGGTTTTAGTGCGTGGAACGGAACAATACCAGGCCTAGTAAAATATTCTACCAAAACCTTGGCGGCTTCTGAAGCTGTTCGTGTAACTGATCTTGAGACATTGGCAGGCAAATCATTCGATGGCAATAAAGTAGCCGTTTATATTGGTTATATGACCAGCACATCACCCTTGGTTTATTCCAGCCCAATGGAATTTACCATGTACAACACACCAGACCCCATTTGTCCGGTAGGCTCAGGTGGGTTACTTCCATTTACGCCTGGCGGAAAAGTTATCTGTGTTTTAAAAGGAACCTATAAAACCAATGTACGCCTAACCGCTAATTATGAATACCTCCTTTCGGGAGCTGTGTTTATCGGTGGCGACAACAAAGATAGCGCGTCTATTACCATTGATGCCGGCGTCAAAGTTTATGGTGAATCAGGAGCTGATGTTCTAGTGATTAGTCGTGGTTCGAAAATCCATGTTAACGGCACCAAAGCAGCACCCGTAATTATGACCGCCGCTATCGACAGTATCGCAACTAGAGATACGACTGGCCAGTGGGGAGGAATAGTCATCAATGGCAACGCCCCAATCAATACATGTGTTATCGGCACAGCTCAAGCATTTTGTACAGCAGAAGGTGAAGCCTCTACTGGCCTTTATGGGGGCAGCAATGCCGCCGACAACAGCGGCAACTTGAATTATTTACAAGTTAAATATGCAGGTTACCTGATAACTCCCGTAAATGAATTGAACGGTATAGCCTTACAAGGTGTTGGCAACGGCACTCTGATCGACTACGTACAAGTGCATAACAATGCTGACGATGGAATAGAGTTTTTTGGCGGTACTGTTAACGCCAAACATCTTTACCTTACCGGCAATGAAGATGATTCACTCGACTGGACTTATGGTTGGAATGGAAAAGTTCAACACGTTGTTATTATGCATAGTGATAGAACAGGGACACATGTAGCCGATAAAGGACTGGAAGCTGATAACAACGATCTTGGTTTCGACAACCTGCCCCGCTCTAAGCCAACGATATCCAACGTGACAATGATAGGTAGTCCATCCTCTGGAGGAGCAATGAATATCCGCAGAGGTACTGGTGCAGTTTTAAGTAATTTTGTGATTGCAGGGTTTGAAAAAGCCTGCCTTAAGATGGACGACCTCGCAACTTACACCAACGCAGGTACATCAGTTGCCAGCCTTACCGGCAATCTGACCATGACCTCTTCAGTAATGAATTGCACCAAGCTCTACACAGAATTTGCCGGTGCCCCTTGGACCAGCCAGAGCTGGTTCGAAGCGCAAACAGGCAACTCTACCGCAGCGGTTGGCATGACTACCTATATAAATAATGCGGCAGTTAATGCGCGCACAGCGACAACTGTTGCAGACAGTTTCTTCGACGTTACTAGCTACATTGGCGCAGTCAAAGATGTTGCTGGTGATTGGTCAGCAGGTTGGACGTTTAAAAACTAATAACATCTTAACGTATAGCTATAAGTTAAATGGCTAAATCACTCTGTTTCAGTTGAGTGATCTACCAAAAAATAAAGTCGACAGGGCAAAAGCCCTGTCGACTTTTTCTAGTTTAAAAAGAAATAAAATAGAGAAATGAAATAATGCAAATCAAATTAAAGCACCTGACACTCGCCATCCTCATCGTCCAATATCCATTATTGTACGGTCAAGATGTGTCGACCACTCCAGCGCCTGGAGGGATAGAGGAAATAGCGGTGATGGGAAAATTTATTCCCCAAGAAAAACGCGCCACTGCAGCAATTTCAAATGTGCTGGATGCCGCAGCTTTTGAAGCAGCCGGTGACTCCAGTGTGGCAGAGGGACTAAAACGTGTATCCGGCTTGAACCTGCAAGGTGGACGTTTTGTATATATAAGAGGATTGGGAGAGCGTTATTCCAGCACCGTTTTAAACGGCGCAACCTTACCAAGTCCCGAGCCAATCAACAGAGTAGTGCCTCTCAATCTTTTCCCTGCCAGCATTGTCGACAGTGTACTGGTGCAAAAAACATTTTCTGCTCAGTTCCCGGCAGAATTTGCCGGAGGCACCATCCAGATACGCACCAAAGCGGCACCGGATGAACCGTTTTTTTCCATTTCTTCGGGCGTTGGTTATAGCGGCGCTACTACCGGTAAAGATGGTTTGGTATACAAAGGTGGCGATAAAGATTGGACTGGCACAGATGATGGCGCTCGTGACATGCCAGATCTGCTGAAGACTGCAATTGCTGGCGATAGAGAGCTTAGACCCAACAATTTTTTATATAAAAAAGGCTTTAGCGCGGCAGAATTAGAAAGTATTGGCGAAAGTCTTAGCAACAATTACACAACCCAAACCGCAAAAATTAGACCAAACCAAGATGTATCCGCAAACTTTGGATCGGTGTTTCATCCCGGGGATTTTCAAATCGGGGTATTAGGCGGACTAAGCTACAGCAACAGCTGGGATACACAGCAGGTAACGCGCAATACCTATGCTTCCAATGCAAAAAGAGAAGTGGTTCCACTAAATAAACAGCTGTGGAATTCCACAGAACAAAATATAGATAACACCATGTTTCTGACGAGTGGCGTGTCATCTCTAGACATGCATACCTTGAAAGCGACCTTACTGCAGATACATAAGACCACCGATCTTGCGGGCAAGTTAAGTGGCTATTGGTCTGGTGAAAGCGTGAATATTGATCAAACACGCCTAGAATGGATTGAACAAGATTTGTTGTCGCAACAGATCGAAGGTGAGCACTACTTCAATGATTTAAAAGAGCTGACCATTAACTGGCATTACAACCAGAGCCGCGCCAAACGTGAAGCGCCCGATATGCGCGAATACCGCTATGTATCTGATGAAGATCTCAGCAATTATGAATTCTCTTTACGCGGTGATGGCAATACGCGCATGTGGTCAGACCTGCAAGATGAGAACGAAGAAATTGGGTTAAGCGCAAACATGTTTTTGGAAACGCCCTTTAATACCAGCACCAAAGTAAGTGCTGGCATAACCAATATCAACAAAAATAGGGATTCTGAAATTAGGCGCTTTGGTTTTACCGGGTCTTTCAATGGCACTGGAGCAACTCTTAGCAGTAACCTAGATACAATATTTAATAAGAATGCCATAAGCCCGGTTGGTTTTATGGTGCGTGAATCTACGCGTCCTACCGACAACTACTCTGCAACCCAAACTTTGGATGCTTGGTATTTAGAGGCCGATATGGAGCTGGGCGCAAATTACCGTTTGATGGCGGGCGTGCGCAACGAAGAATCACGACAAAATGTAACTACCTTTGATCTGTTCAGGTTGGATGCAGATCCAATCGTAAGCAGCCTTGATAGTAAGGACTTATTTCCTGTTATTAGCGGCACATGGATACTAGATCAATGGGACATGCAGATACGTACCAGTTATTCCGAGACAATCTCGCGTCCTGACTTTAGGGAGTTGTCCCCTTCCCCATTTACCCACCCCATCACAGGCGCCACTATTGTGGGTAATCCAAATTTGACCGTAGCTTATATCGGTAACTACGATGC
>CAIMTR010000164.1 GCA_903844415.1 uncultured Gammaproteobacteria bacterium | reverse complement strand
CCCCAAAACCCCAAAACCCCAGGTTTTTAGCAGTTAAATAAATTTATTCAATAGTTGCTTTTTTAACTACTGATGCTTCCAAATTTGTTGCGGTTTATAGAGTTTGGATGGCCTCCTGGTATCCACCTTCGTGAAGTACTGATTAAAGTTTTTAATTTTGGCACCCTTAGGTGCGTTCGATTACTTGACATCGACATTCGTGTCTTGTTCAGATCTACGTTTCTTGTCTCATTGCTGCTTAGCGTAATAGGCATTTTGAACTAGGGTCTAAGATAGACTTCCAATGATCTTTTTGCTACTTCAATGCTGACGTGTCTTTGACTGAGTTGCGGGATTACTAGTCGTTACGAGTTGATTTTCTTTGGCTCATGCAGCGAAGGCCTTTTTGTGAGTGAAAGCCTGGTCACTATATTTTCCTTTAATTTTTCCCCTTTCTCTAGGATTCCACGTCTAACGATCTCAGGCAGAATTTAGTTAATTTCGCGTGTGTTCCTTTTTTATGCTAAAAACCTAGATGCGTGTCGTAGCGTTCTAGGAGGAGTGGTGTTTTGGACCTTCTGAGCTTGGCCATCCTCTTCAGTTTTTTTATAACCGATGTAATCAAAGTCATGGTAGGAGAGCTTTGCAGCAGGATCAGCTTTTTAGTTCCTTAGCTATTTGTTACTCACCAAGTCTTTTGCGTTAGATTCGTTCTCGTACTATGTGCCAGCGTCTTTCATTTTGACCTGGGCGATGTACTAACTCCGTGATAAATCTTTACCCCAAGGCACGTTGGGCATCTCTTGCATCTTTAGTAGTGTATTAGGGGCTGCTTTGTCCTCAGCCTCATTTTGTTTTAAAACTGTGTTTAAATACTTACCGTCGTCTTTTATAGTTTGAGAATTGTCAAGGTATTGCTTGATTTCCTCTTGAAAATCTGGAGGAGCAAGCTCTTGCTAGGTAATTTGTTTTTAGTTCGAGAGAAGCTCAACAAGAACATTTTCCTTGAAGATGCCGGCCTTCGAGGCTCCATTTTATAAAATCATAATGCCCAGTCCTTGCTAAATTCCTTTGACCCAAAATCCCTTGTACACGCTACCATCAGCCCAAGTCATCACCCCAAATCCCTCCTTAACATCATTTACGTACCTCCCTATATAGAAGCCCCCCGTCTACCAACGAAATTCCCCCAAACCGTGCTTCATGTCCTGAAAATATTCGCCTTCGTAAAAATTTGTGATTTCTTGATCATACTATTTTTTCCACACACCCTTGCCGTCTTTCATGCCATCTTTAAAAATCCCACTGTAAGTGTTGCCATTAGCCCACCGATACTAGCCGTATCCTTCCGCTCTTCCGTAACTGTACTCACCCAAATAAACGTCTTTATTCGCAAAAACATCCTAGCCCTTCCCATGTCTCAAGCAGTAAGCCCACTCGCCCTCATATTTGTCTCCATTCACCCACTCGTGACCGCCATAGCCGTGAGCTTTATTTTCAACCCACTAGCCCGTATAACTGTCACCAGTATGACCTGTCCAAACCCCATAGCCGTGCTTCTAACCATTTAACCACTCACCATTATATGTGTCCTGGTTCGACCACGAGTACAAGCCCCGACCACTCACTTTTCCATTGCTGTACTCACCGAGATATGTGCTACCGTTTGAAAAAATCTCGTAGCCCCTTCCTTGCCTCTTATCATTTTTCCAAAAACCCTCGTATAGTCTCGAATTTTCATAGACACATATACCCATTCCGTCCCTTAAATTTGCATGCTAGCTGATTTCCCCCATGTAATAGCTGTCTTTGTAATTTTTTATGCCAAACTAAGGTATCTTGCGCAGTACCTTGAAGTCAAAAATGTCTGACTTCATTTAGTAACCCAAGTACTTTTCTTCTAGTTGGGTGAAAATAGTTTTAGTAATCCCTTTTTTATTTAACTTTTCATT
>CAIMTR010000163.1 GCA_903844415.1 uncultured Gammaproteobacteria bacterium | reverse complement strand
TTGATATCAACCTGACTAGAACCCGACCCAGTACGAATTACCTGATCCAGCAAATCAATTGTGTCTGATGGTATTGGATATGCAATTTGCCCTTGGACAAGCGGGAAAGAACCTTGATCAATTGTCCACAGGTTAATGCCACGGTTTGCCCACTCAATCGTCAGGATGTTTAAACTGCGCCGTGCTGTGCGTAAATCATAGCCAGTACGCAATTCTTGCCCACATCTCTCAAATGCCTCTTCAACAAGTTCTGAGAGATCAAGGTTGAATGCGTTTAAACCACTAGTAGCCATTATCTAAACCCTGACGTTTTTTTAGCAATGTTTTTAGGCTGGGCTACAAACTGTTTGCCTGCTGCCTTACCTTTACGTTTTGCTTTGGTTGTGGCTGCGTATTCCGCAGGGCTAAGAGACTCAATAGCTTTTTTGGGCAAATACCGCTCACCTGTCTCAGACGATTTCTTGCCTGACTTGGTTGTCCATTTCTGATCACCCCAAGCTTTTAAAGACTGTTGCGATTTTGCAAGGCTACTCATTTATATCCACCACCTGCTGCTTTGTATCGTTTAGCCATTAGCTGGGCTTTTCTGGCTGACCATTGCCCTGCACCTGTACCCTGAACCGCCGCAGCTTTTACGCTATTGAATATACGCTTACGCAAATCTGGTTTAGTGTAATTACCTGCTTCATTAACTTTAGATTTTACCTTGCCACCTTCGGCATACTCAGTGAAGTCAGTATTATCGCGGCGTTCTTTACGCTTGCCTTTAGGCATCTTGGAAGGGTTAATGTCACCCATACCGCGAGAAGCTCTCATACCATACGACCTTTGGTTTTGCCTTTAGTGCAACAGCCGTCAGCACGTTTTGATGCTGAGCCGCCTTTAGCCATCTTTTTAAGGGGACCCATGCCGCCTGTCCTACCATCAGGACTCATATAAACTTTAGGTTTAGCTTCTTCTGCTAATGCTGCGCGTTCCATACGGTCTCTTTCATCTTGATTTGGACCGTAAGTATCTTTTAACTTTTGAAGTTTCATTTTCCCAGCAATTTGATCATCGCTTAATGTAGGAGTTGTTCGACGCAAAGGAGGTAAGCCTCCAGAAAATCCTCCGGACGTTCTGCCCATATCTTGAGGTAAGTCATTACCTGCATCGTACATTCCGCCATCTGCAAACCGTTTCTTTTTCATAACAAATCCTTAGCAAGAGCGTCCACCGGACTTCATTCTGACCATTGCGCCTTTGGTTTTACCTTTAGACTCAATACCGCCGCCTTTAGCCATCTTGGTCATACCGCCTTTCTTCATCATCGGCGCAGAAGCAGTTTCAGCAGCCATTGGGCGACGGGGCATAGCACGACCACGCATATCCGCAGTAGGCATCGCACGACCCGCACGGTCAGCGCCTAGTTTAGCCATCATCATCTTGGCACGAGGGTCAGTCATCCCACCATCAGCCATTTTAGCCATACCGCCTGATTTAGCAGCAAAGGCTGGGATTTTTTTACCGTCTTTCATAACCATTGGCATACCGCCTTTCTTGAGCGCATCCATGTCGGTCTTCTTGCCGCCATGCATTTGTTTATCATGCATACCTACGGCTTTCTTGACCATAGCTTTGTCTTGTTTCATATCGCTTTTCATAGCACCACCCTTGTTAAATAGGCTCATGGAGCCATGATCAGTTTTTTGTTTGTTAATGCCTTGTAAATCAGGTCTAGCACGAGAGGCTTTTACTTTGTCAGCTTCGGCAAAGTCTTGTCCTACTGACTGCGGCACATCAGCTTTCTTTGCAAACTTAGGGTTGTTTGCTACAGCTTGCATAAAACGCGCTTGTTTGTCCGATACGCTTGGCATTAACATTTCCACCGTTTAAGACTTGCCGCCTTGCGTGTTGGTCTGCCTTTCTCATCTTTCATCGGTCCGGGCATTCCCGACATACGAGCGCAAAACGACTTCTTGCGTGGACCACCTTCGGGCTGTGGAGCCTTGAGGTTTGACCCAGTCGCCGCATTATATTTAGCTCTTCCTTTGGCAGTTAAACCAGCCCCCTGTTTGACCGGTAGCTTTTCACCGCGACCAATAGCAAGGGATGGGGTTTTCTTAGCCATAATAAATATTTGCAGAAGTGATGTTGGTCATAATCATGTAAATGCCGTTTTGAATCAACACGCCTTCACCGGGAATTAAAACAATATTTCCAAACACATCTGTTGCGCCTACATCATACGAAATAACCCAAAGCGTTGAGTACGACATAGCTGTACTCGCTGCAATCGTGCCTGAGTTAATGTCAGTCAAGGTAAAGGTGTTTGCGCCCGTTTTGGTAATTGTGTAATTACCGTTTGTGGCTGATACGCCAGATACACTAGCAAAAGCAAAGCCGCGCACATCGCCCGTCACTAGCCCGTGGGCAGTGCTAGTCACCGTAACCGTTGTACCTGAACGAGCATAAGTTGCCGTTGTTACAGGTGCAGTGGTGGTGTCAAAAATATCAAGCGTACCCGCAGTGGCAGAACCAACAGTAGATAGAGCTTTAAGCCGTGTTCGACCCAACAGCATAAATCCTGTGTTGTTTAAATGCCCAGCTTTGACGTCAGTTTGCATCATAATAATCTCCTAGATGTTAAGGGGTTGCCCCCGTAGAAGATTAAGCAGACACAGGCGTTTGCGAACCGTTTGAGTTAGCAACAGCATAGACAATGGTGTACTGAACCGTACCAGCAGTTACCGTGGCAACCGTAGGTGAAAGCACAGCATTTACCAATACGTCTGTTGTGCCAACGCCAATACCGTTAGGCGATGCAGTAGATGTGGCTCCTGCCCAGTTGCCAAGCTTTGCAGCAAAGGCTGAGTTAGCCATGCGACCAGCAGAAGTAATGTCGGTTGAGGCAACGTATGCAGCGGTCGTTCCGGTGTAACCAACAACGACGTTAGCCGCAGTAGAACCTGTAAAGGCAACAAGCGTATCAACGTTAATGTTAATAATCTGTGCGCCAGCAGGAAGAACAGCAATCTGCGTAGTATTTGGAGCGGCTACTGTTGTGCCGGTATAGTCAATTTTTTTAGTCTGCGAAACAATGGTTGAACCCATGTTGCGAACTGTACCCGAAGTCGAACCAGTAGTGTCTTTAACAGTACCGAGTTGCCACGGTCCAAGGTGTGAGGCGAAGCCCATGATGGAATCCTTTATGCACAAGTCACCGTTTCATCTGTGCATCGTCCCCTAGGCGGGTTGATACGGTATTTAGTCCTAGTCGTAAATCAATAATAACCCAAATTAAAATAAAAGCAATAAAAAAACCCCACTTTTTAAGGTGGGGTTAAATCTAAAAGATTTAAGCGCCGGGCGAACCAAACATTCCCAACGGATCAGACCAGCCAAACGAATAACGCTCGCGTGACTTGTAACGCACGTTGCCGGTATCGAAGTCACCGTCCATTGAATTAGACAGTGG
>CAIMTR010000162.1 GCA_903844415.1 uncultured Gammaproteobacteria bacterium | reverse complement strand
GCAGAGAGCGGATTTGCTTCGATAGATTCTGATTTTGCGTATATTGAATTAACGTTTTTGTTGCCACCTCAATAAATTATTTGCTGTTTTTTTTTGAGGGTGACTGGGCATTTTGTGGATTACCTTCTAATCGACGACCTAGTGTTTGGTTGGAGCATAAAACGACTATCCTAAATTAATTTTGGATATATACTCGTTCCATAATAACAATAATAACTGTGACTCTGTGTATAGAGGTTCGCGATGCAACTATCAATAATTAAAAATGCTGCAGTTTTGTTGTTTGCTGGTGGCCTGGCAACATCAGCGTCAATATCAGTGTTGGCGCAACAAGGCGCCACCGATGGGCAGTGGCGCACTTACGGTGGCGATGCTGGCAGTACTCGTTATTCCTCTCTCGACCAGATCAATGCGAGCAACGCTGCTGAGCTAGAAGTTGCCTGGATGTGGAAAGCCGACAGCCTGCTGCCAGGGGCACAAGCCACGAGTGAGGTCACCCCAATTATGGTTGACGGGGTGTTGTATTTCTCGATGGATCAGCGGCGTTATGTAATTGCTGCCGATGCCGGAACTGGCGAAACCCTGTGGATCTACCGGCCTGATGAGGGCGCACGTTTTGATGCCGCGCCGCGCAAGATCCATCGTGGTGTGTCGTACTGGAGCGATGGGGCCAACGACGATCGCATCATCTTCGCAACACCAGGTTTTAATCTCGTCGCTCTCGATGCCCACACGGGTCGGCCCGTTACCAGCTTTGGTAATAACGGTATTGTCGACATGCTCGAAGCCCTCGATCTGGATTTTGAGGGCGACATGTTAGGTCGTCTTGGTAATTCTTCGCCTGTTGTGATTTCGCATGACACCATTTTGGTTGGACCCGCGATGGGCCGATTGACCAAGACCAATGCCAAAGGTGACGTGTTGGCTTTCGATGTACGTACTGGCGAAAAAAAATGGGCCTTTCATACCATTCCCCGTGCCGGCGAATTTGGCTACGAGTCTTGGCACAATAATTCGGCCGACTACACTGGCAATGCCGGTGTGTGGGGGCCGTTTTCTGTAGATACGGAACTCGGGTACGTCTATCTAGCAGTAGAAGCGCCAACCAATGACACGTACGGTGGTGCGCGCCCCGGCGACAATTTATTTTCCAGCAGTCTGGTGTGTGTAGATATTCGTACTGGCGAACGGATCTGGCACTTTCAGCAAGTTCACCACGACATCTGGGATTACGATAATCCCGGGCAGCCAATTTTGCTCGACATCGAAGTAGACGGTAGAACAGTAAAGGCTGTTGTGCAGTTGACCAAGCAGGCTTTTGCCTACGTATACGACCGCGTCACCGGCGAACCGCTCTGGCCGATTATCGAGACTCCAGTTCCGCAGACAACAGTAGCAGGCGAATGGTCTGCGGCAACACAGCCCATTCCCAGCAAACCACCAGCCTTCGATGTGCAAGGAATGAGCGAGGACATTCTTATCAATTTCACTCCAGAGTTGCGCGCAGCAGCACTTGTGGAAATTGCTGGTTACACGACCGGGGCGATGTATACGCCACCCTCGGTAGTTTCTGACACAAACAAAGGCACTATCGTAATCCCGGGATTTGGCGGCGGCGGCAACTGGCAAGGTGGTGGGGCTGATCCGGAAACTGGTTTCGTTTATGTCGGCTCCACCACCAATCCATCGATTATAGGGTTGGCGCCCAACACGCCCGACCTAGCCAAGCCTAATGACCCTGATTTCTCTGACTACCGCATGACCGGCGCTCCCACACAACTGCCCAATAATCTGCGCTTGCTCAAGCCCCCGTATGGTCGCATTACCGCCTATGACATGAAGCAGGGCAGCATTGCCTGGCAAATTGCCAACAGCGACACACCGCCGGGGATACAAGCTAATCTGACGGCAGCCGGCGTGACGGACACTGCGCCCACCGGTAATCCTTCGCAGTCGGGCTTGTTGGTAACCAAGACACTTTTATTTGCCGGCGAAGGTTCGCAAGGGCAGCCGATATTCCGTGCTTATAACAAACTTACCGGAGCGCGTGTCTGGGAAGGGGCAATACCAGGTGGCAATCAATCTGGCTTGCCGATGACTTACAGCCACGCTGGCCGGCAATATGTGGTGATGGCAGTCAATGGTAATGCGCCAGGACAAACTGGAAATGCAGCGCGACTGGTGGCTTGGGCGCTGGCAGTGGAAAAAACGGATGACACTACTGCAGCAGCGGATTGATACTACGATGATAGTGACTTAATTGTGCAGCAGAGAATATCACTGCCCACGTAAAAACATCTTGTCTAAATCAGCAACAGAAAGCAGCACCCAGGTGGGCCTACCATGATTACACTGCCCGCCACGTTCGGTGTTTTCCATATCACGCAACAGAGCATTCATTTCCGGAATAGTCAGTTGGCGGTTGGCACGCACGGAGCCATGACATGCCATGGTAGACAGTAATTCGTCACGTTTGGCTTCGATGCGGTCGCTACTGCCATGCTCCACTAAATCCGATATCACATCACGCAGTAGTTGCTCGGCATCAGCATTTTTTAGGATCACGGGAATCTGCCGAATGCTTAACATTTCAGGGCCAAGGCGATCCACTATCAGACCCAGCTTAACAAGTTGTTCTGAAAAATCTTCGGCGCAATCTGCTTCGCCTTCACTAACTGCTACGGTAAGCGGCACTAACAACGGTTGTACTTTGATGCCATCTGTTGCAGCAGCAGTCTTCATGTGTTCGTAAGTGATACGTTCATGCGCGGCGTGCATGTCTACCACAATTAAACCTTGCGCGTTTTGCGCCAGAATGTAGATGCCATGTAATTGGGCCAGCGCATAACCCAAGGGTGGGAAGTCGCTAGGTGATTCCGGCAGCGTTGTAGGCACACAGGAATCAGTTCTGAATATATCGTAACCTGCCATTTGATTACGAATTTGCCCCAGCGCGGGATTAAAATTCGTCTTGCCCCCTAGAGAGCTAAGATTGCCCGGTGAATACAGTGGCATACGTTGCTGGTCGCCGAAAACACCAGTAGTACTGCTGCTTGCAACTATTGTAGAGCCTGGATTTTGTGTGGTGTTTTCCAGTCTATCTTGCGGTCTCACCTGAGCCAGAGCTCGATGCAAAGCGCTGAATAGAAAATCATGCACCAGTCTACCATCCCGAAACCGCACTTCATGTTTGGTGGGGTGTACGTTTACATCCACTAGGGTCGGATCAAGTTCCAAATACAACACAAATGCTGGATGGCGCCCATGAAATAATACATCCCGATAAGCTTGTTTTATCGCATGACTCACCAGCTTGTCGCGAATAACTCGTCCATTCACATAAAAATATTGCAGGTCGGCTTGGCTGCGAGAAAACGTCGGTTGGCTAACCCAGCCCCAAATTTTAAGGCCGGCATTTTCCAACGCGATATAAACCGAATTTTCCACAAAAGCAGGCCCACACACCTGCGCCACACGCCGCTGTTTTTCGGCATCAGTAGTGGCTTTTTCGTAGCGATGAATAACCCGTTGATTGTGTTGCACAGAAAAACTCACTGGATAACAACTCAGCGCCAGCCGTTTGACGATGTCTTCGATCCGCTGAAATTCAGTTTGTTCGGTGCGCAAAAATTTGCGGCGTGCTGGGGTGTTAAAAAATAGATCGCGTACCACTACACAGGTACCGGGTGGATGTGCGGCAGGGGTGATAGTAGCGCTCATGGCTCTGCCTTCACTTTCCACTTGCCAAGCAACATCAGCAGAGGGTGTGCGCGAAATAAAACTTAAACGCGACACAGAGCTGATACTAGCCAGTGCTTCGCCACGAAATCCCAAGCTGCTAATACTTTCGAGATCTTCTAGTGTGCTGATTTTGCTGGTGGCATGACGGCTAAGCGCGAGTGGCAGATCGATCTTGTCCACACCAATGCCATTGTCACGCACGCGAATTAGTTTGATGCCGCCTTGTTCGAGTTCTATGTCGATACGATCAGCTTGCGCATCTAGACTGTTTTCAAGTAATTCTTTGACGACTGAAGCGGGGCGCTCTACAACTTCACCAGCAGCAATCTGGTTGGAGAGGCGCTGGCTGAGAAGTTGGATGCGGGCGGGGAGCATTACAGATAGTTAACTTGTTGGAATTTTGAGAACCTGACCAATTCGTATGGTATCACTCTTTAATTGATTGCTGGCGCGGATGCTAGCCATGGTTACCGAGTAAGTGAGTGCGATCTGTGACAAGGTTTCACCTCGAGTAATGGTGTGTTCGGTGAATACAGCAGCTATTTCAAGAGTGGTGCCAGGAATGGTCAGAATTTGACCCACCTGAATCGAGGATGTGTCCATTTCATTTGCAAATTTGAGGCTGGTCATAGTTACCCCAAATTGATCGGCAAGCTCTGATAGCGAGTCCCCGCGTTTGACTGTATAGGACACATCTAGCCTTGGTTGTTGTGGATTGGCCTGTTGCCACGCAATCAAGCTGCCGCGTGGGGGGCGTTGATAAAACCAGTGGGTAATACCTTCTACCACTGCGTCGGCAAACTTTTGACGCCAGCGGGGAGAATCCAGATTTTTGGCATCTGCATCGTTGGTAATGTAGCCCGATTCGATTAATAGCGAGGGAATGTCTGCCGATTTCAACACCACAAAGGCGGCTTGTTCGACAGTAGTGCGGCGCATTTTGGTAGTTTGGCCCAGCGACGCAATCAAACTATTACCAATTTCCAAGCTGGTCGCAACACTGGCTGTCATGCTCATATCGAGTAGAACGCTTGCGAGCACTTCATCCTTGTCGACGAGGCTGACTGATCCCACACCACCAATTAAGTCGGTACTATTTTCCATCTGTGCCAAACGACTAGCTTGTTCACTGGTGGCGCCATTATGCGAGAGCGCATAAATCGTGGCGCCATTGGCACTGGCACGTTCGGCAGCATCGGCATGGATAGCAATAAACAGATCGGCATTGTGCTTGTGAGCAATCTCAATTTGGGTGCGTAAGCCTACGTAGTAATCGCCGTCACGAATCATTACTGCTTTATATCCTGGGGTGCTATTGATGCGGCTCTGCACTTCTTTAGCAATGGCCAGCACCACGTGTTTTTCCTGCAGACGACTAATACCGATAGCGCCTGGATCGTCGCCACCATGCCCTGCTGATATCGCCACCACAATGTCACGTTTTGCTAAATCTATATCGTTGACGGAAGTGATAACAACAGGTGCGGCACTTTTGGGTTCTTCCTTACTGTCGTACAGATCAATCACAAGACGGTTGCCGTATTGCTCATTTTCGCCGAGTGCAAAACTGCGTGGATCAACTTTGCTGCGCATTTGCAGTACAACTTGCATGTCCTGTTTGTTGAGAACCGAGCTGTTTATACTGGCAATTGATGTGTTGCTTAAATCCAAGTTTGTAAAGTCGGCTACTACTTGCGTATCAAGCAGATCGATCACCACTCTGTCAGGATTAGCGAGCGTACTAATTGTGTACTCGATGGTTGAGTTAAGATCAAAAACTAGGCGTGTGTATTCGGGTGAGCGCCAGGTGCGCGCATTCTCCACCACTGCTGCCTGAGCCGAAGTTAGGCAGAAGAAACAGAGCAAACTAAGTGCTGAAAATGAACGAAATGCCATAGACTTGAGGTTTTAAGGTTCAATAACCCTATATTTTACATGTGTTTGCGGCTGAAATCTAGGAATATTCTAAGATAAGGCGCTGCGCTGAACTGAGTGTGCTTGAGAGGTCGTCTAGTTATTAGCAGCTTACAGCGCCGCAGAGGTTATATAGAGGTATCTACTCAGGTAGTTAAGCAACAAGCTGTTCGGCAAGCAACGTCAGTGCAGCGCTCAAGATGTTGCCGTAGGGAGTCAGTGCGTGCCAACTGAGTTGGCGACCCTCTAGAGATACTTGCAAGTTAAGTTCGAGGTCGGCCAAGGGGAGTAGCGGGTAGGCTTTTTCAGGCCACTCAATCAAGGTTAGGGTGAAGTCATCAATAAAATCGCGTAGACCAAGATACTCCAGCTCGGCAGGATCATTTAAACGATAGAGGTCATAGTGGAACACACGTAGCTCGCCGATTTCATATGGTTCTACCAAGGTGTAGGTGGGACTTTTAACGGGGCCTGTATGCCCCAAGGCACGTAATAGACCTCGACATAAAGTGGTTTTGCCACAGCCCAAATTGCCACGTAAGGTGAGTAAACCGCGACCGCCGGTACAACGGGCAAGGGCAGCACCAAAGGCAAGTGTGGCTTTTTCATCGGTTAGAAAACACGTACCGGCATCGATTGTCATGGATTGACCAGTTGCCGGATAAACACAAACAAATCACTAGCTAGCATGCCGCGTTCTCCGCCCGCTCGCGCAGCCATATCAGCTGCTTTGCTGTGGATACAAACACCAAGGCGAGCACTATCTGCCAGTGATAAGTGTTGGGCAAGCAAGCCGCCAATAATGCCGCTAAGCACATCTCCCATGCCCCCACTGGCCATGCCAGGATTGCCATGGTTGCAGGTTTCCACTTGTTGTCTGCCTGCATGTTGGTAACACACCAAAGTGCCGGCTCCTTTTAATATCGCAACTCCACCACACAAATTTTGCAGAGCACACACGGCAGCATGGCGATTAGCAAAGACCTCTTCCCGGCTGATGTGTAATAACCGCGCAGCTTCACCGGCATGCGGAGTGAGAATAGAAAGGCCGTGCAGGGCAGGTACCAACAATGATTCGTTTTCTGCAATAGCATTGAGTGCATCGGCGTCTAGCACAACCGGCAACTGAAGATCCGTCGCGTGCTGCAAAGCAGAGTTAAGAAAAGTTCTGGACCATTCACTGCGTCCAAGTCCCGGGCCGAGCACCAGCACAGTGGAGCCAGTGGCCTGCACTTGCAGATCGGCTGGTATTACAACTCCACGCACCATAAGTTCTGGACGATGTGCTAAAAAATTCGCGGCATGTATAGGGTGGGTTGCTACCGAAACCAAACCTGCGCCACTGCGTGCAGCCGCATGTGCGGCCATCAATGCAGCACCACCCATACCCTGATCGCCACCAACCAATAACACATGACCATAATCACCTTTATGCGTGTCGGGTGCACGCGCAGGTAACAAATGGGTGAGAGCTTCGTAAACGAGTGGTCGGATATTGTTTGACATTAGGTGGACGTAAAAAAGATCTAGTTGATCAAGATAAATTAGCGAGTGGAGCAAGGCAAGCAAGAGCTTGTAGTGAAAAATTGGAATCTCAGAAAAAAATAACCCCGCCGGAGGGCAGGGTCAAAGCAGCAAAGCAAAACTGGTTGTTAATTTTTTTGTGATTTTTTATTGCGCCTGTAAATGGCGTTTTCCTAAAGTGATATGACGCGGGCCGGTTGTGGCAACCTGGCCGCTAACACCAAGAGCGATCTGTTGTACTTTACCGCCGGAGGATAAAAAACGTGCTGTTTGTTCCTCAATTGAAGGGCTGGAAAAATCGTCAGCAGGAATTACTACGGGTTTGCTTTTATGAGATTTACTGGTTGCCATGTGTGATCCTTAGTCTCGGTAATTTGTAAATTAATACTTGGTAGCTTCGATCTGGATGCCGCGTATGTTCCCCTCTTTGGGGGGTTAAATGCGGAGCGCGATTATAGGTCAGAAGGGGGGGTATTTCATGCCTTAAAAGACCTTTTTTATCGGGAATTAGCGTGTGCCAGCCCCTTGCACAGAGACACAAAATTTGCTGGGCGGGGGCCTAAAAAGATGAAAAAAGAAGATTTTACTGGACAGTATTCGGCTTAGCGGGAAAGCTGTAATTTGCTTAATTTTTGTACAGATAATGTTGCTATAACCCCCCTTTGGGGGGGGTGTCAAAAAGTCTCAGCAGCGTAGTTTTACGGTATTGGTCAGTCGCCTGTAATCAGGTTGAGCAAAGCCGACTGCCCTTTGGCATTCGCGTCCAGACAGCGTTGCAAAGCCGCGGTTAGGTGCTCTGGCTTATCCACTTTTTCACCATAACCGCCACAGGCTTTCATGATGTCTTGATATTCTGGCGACTCTCCAAGCGATACCAGCGGCATCATATCTTCTTTGGATGACAGTCCATCGGGATACATACCAAGGGTCGAACGATAAACTGCGTTCCAGCGTGCGTTGTTCATTACTAGTGTGGTGGTAGGCAGCTTGTGCATCTTGGCTGTGTGATGGGCGGCAGTCGGGCAACCAAACATGTAAGAACCGTCACCCACAATCAATATGACATTTTTTGCGGGTGCGCCGATTTTGGCTCCTAGCGCAGCCCCCAAACCAAAACCCAAACCGCCCGCTAGACTGCTCGACATGTATGAGCGTGGTTCAACCAAAGCTAAAAATTCCATAGGCACTCCCATCTCATTGACGATGATGGTGTCTTTGGTAATCACCTGATTGAGGCATTGCGCGATCCAGGCAGGATGCAGGGGTGAACGTGAGGCCATTGACTTAATCAGAGCCTGCTGTTGTTCGACGCGGGTTGTAACGATGGCTCGGAACTGTTGTTGCCGAGTGGCTACAAGATCATTTTTGCCAATAGATAATGCACTTAATTCTGCTTCCAATTGTACCAAGGCCAGCGACGACGAGCCGGCAATGGCCAAGTCCATTTGAAAGCCACGTACCGGATAGCGATTGAAGAAAGGATCAGGTGCAATTTGTACCAGTTTGGCATCTGCACGCGGCGTCACTTTGCTCGGCCACCACGGCACTTCGCAATCAATCGCCACTATTACATCGGCTTTGGCGATGGCTTCGGCAGGATGAATCCCGAGAAACATCGGATGCGTTAGCGGTATGTTGAGTTCACGTGCACCAGGTTCGCCAGGCAACGCAATACCAATGCCAAACTTTTCGGCGATACGGCTTAAGACATGCACATTGGCCGGATCTCGACCCGTACTGGAACTGATAATAAGCGGGAATTTTGCACTGGCCAGCCATTGCGCGGTTTGCTTGATACCTGCAGGGGACGGTGTTGAAAGTAACGAGCCTAAAGCCCGCGCACGTGGTGGTGCAGGTTTTTTATCGGTCAGATCGCCAAGCACTTCGCGCGGCATACACAAATACACCGGGCCTTTGGGTTCGCTCATGGCGATGTCTAGCGCACGTCCCACAATTTCTTCAGGTGGCTGTCCAGGCCGTAGTTCATAATCCCATTTCACCCATTCACGCACGATACCGCCTTGGTCAAAACTGTCTTGGCCCCAGTGAATGCTCGCGTTACGAGAGCCAATATGGCCAGTTTCTGAGCTTGGTGTACGGCCAGCGGTTAGCAAAATAGGTGCTTGATCGCGGGCGGCATTCATCAGCCCGCACAAAGCATTGGCAGTACCCACGGTTACATGCACCATCACTGCAGCCGGTTTGCCCGTGGCAAGAAAATACCCATGAGCCATCGCGATGGCGACATTCTCGTGAGGAACTGTGACGAAATGTGGGGTTTTTATGCCGGCTTTTTTCGCCGCTACTAAAGCTTCTATAATCGGTGCAAAGTCGGTACCGGCGTTGGCAAACACATATTCAATGCCGCGCTCAAGTAGGGCTTGCAAGTAGTTGCTGGCAACAGAATGGAGGGAAGAAATCATGCTTATTTCCAAAAGATGTAAGTTGGTTACAGTACTAGCGGGTGAACAAAATGCGACACAAGCGGCACGGTTCCGGGCTGTAGCAACACGCGTATTCGTTGTTGGATTAAGGCATCTTGTTTGCTGATTCTCTCATGCTGCCTTAAATGATCAAGCCAGGTAGCGACCACATAAGTTTCCAGATAATTGCCCGGATTGGTTGCATCTTCAAAAATCTGCCAGAAAGTAGCACCATCACGCTGGCGACCACTGCCCAAAAGCTTAATCTCCCGCAAAAAGTCCTCAAGGTCTGGCTTGGCAACTTCATAACGCACCGTGATCAATACTGGCCCCTGCTGCGCTCCGATAAACAATTTAGGTTGCGGTAAGAGCCAATGTTGGGAAGGGGTGTGATCAAGATTGTCGTTGCCACTTATTTTCCAGCGCTGCGTGAAAATACTTGCCAGTACAAGGCCGCCACAGGCTACCAGCATGGCAGTGGGCAGACTGGTGATTTCTGCAATAGAACCCCATATCACCGGACCTATCGCCAACGAACCCATAAAAAACATTTGGAAAATCGCTATGCCGCGCGCGCGTACCCAGTTGGGTAGTGCTGTTTGCGCAGCCAGTTGCGCGCTGGTCATCACGATTATCCAGGCGGCTCCGCAAAAACATAGCGCCAACATTGCCACAACATTAATGTGCACAAGAGCCGTTACACTCAAGGCCACTGCAAACACTAAAGCGGCTATTGTAATTAGTTGGTCGTTGTTCAAATACGTACGAAATTTTGGCAACAACAGCGCACTGCCTATGGCGCCAATACTGATGGCAGCAAATAGAAATGTGTAAGTTAGTGGGCCACCTTGCAGCAGATCTTTGGCGATTAAGGGCAACAATGCCCACATCACACTGGCAAAAAAATAAAACCCGATGCTACGAAAAATTGCCGCCTGTAATGCCGGAGAATGCCAAGTGAAACGCAGTCCAGTTTTTACTGCATCGACAAAATGTTCGGGCGGTAATTGCGTGACCGGTGGAACTCGTTTCCAAGTGGCCAGCACACTGATAATAAAAATAAAACTCAGAGCATTGCAGATAAATACCGCGCCACTGCCTGAGGCAGCAATGATGGTTCCGGCCAGTAATGAGCCAATCACACGCGATACATTCATACCCAGTGTGTTCAAACCAATAGCCGCTTGCAACTCGGTGCGTGGCACTACTTCGGGAATAATGCTTTGCCAGGTTGGCATAATCATTGCCATACCAATGCCCAGCAGCAGGGTAAGTCCAAGCAGACTCCATGCAGTGATGAGGCCGCTCAGTGTCATCACTCCAATTATGACGGCTGCGATACACATGCCAATGTTGCCTGCCATCAGATATTTGCGCCGATCCAAAATATCGGACAAAGCTCCCGATGGCAGTAGAATAAAAAAAGCTGGCAGTGAAGTGGCCGTTTGCATCAAAGCCACTAACACGGGTGAAGTGGTAAGAGTGGTCATCAACCAACCCGCACCGGCTTCATGCATCCACGAGCCGATATTGGAGACCAAAACTGCCAGCCAAAGATACCTAAACGTAGTGATCTTCAGGGGTGACCAAGGTGATTGTGGTTTGACAGTGGCAGTTTGTGACATAGTGGGAGAATAACCCTGAAATTATGCAGGCAGCAACAAATGCCAAGTTATAAAAGCTGTAAGCTGAATGCAACGAATTTACGGCTAGTGAGCCTCATTGCTTTTGGGTATCATGCTCACGTCTCAACAACACCATACTTTCCGCGCTCGTAGCTCAGCTGGATAGAGTAACTGGCTTCGAACCAGTTGGTCGGGGGTTCGAATCCCTCCGGGCGCACCAAATAAATAAACCCTCCTCGTGGAGGGTTTTTTTTGGCACGCTCGGAGGATTTGATTTGAACCCCTGGTTCGACAAGCAGCACTGTGTGCTGCGCAGGACGCCCGTTTTTTAGGGCGCCCGTAGGGTGAGCACGCAGTGCGAATCGATCCCTCCGGGGAAAATTCTGAGAGGTTTTTTTGGCACGCTCGGAGGATTTGATTTGAACCCCTGGTTCGACAAGCAGCACTGTGTGCTGCGCAGGACGCCCGTT
>CAIMTR010000161.1 GCA_903844415.1 uncultured Gammaproteobacteria bacterium | reverse complement strand
GGCTTAGGCTTAGGCTTAGGAGGGAGGTCAAATAAATGCCTGATTCGCTTGGCTTTTGAAAGATATTTTCTATAATTCTGGAATAATAAAAGGGGTATATTTATCACCGGCATACAAGAACTATTTATATTGACTATATATTCAGGATGGGTAGATACTCTGTTGAATCTAAAACTAAAAATTCAGATCTTGCACCTTTGTTACGAATCTATGGATTAAGATTGTTGCCGACAAATATTTAATTGAGGAAAAGGCGAATATGAGAATCATGAGTTCAGGCAAAATATTTTCTTTGGTTGCCGTAGCTTTTGCTGCCAGTTGGTTTGCACAAATAGCTTGGTCAGCCAACACCATTACAGCGGCTGTAAGTGCAGGTGATCTTGCCCAGTCGCGGGAACTGATCAAGTCTGGCGTGGATGTCAATCTTGCCGATCCGGATGGCACTACACCTCTGCTTTGGGCTGTATACAATTCATCGTTGGAACTTGTACAACTGCTGCTCGACGCTGGCGCTGATCCAAATGTAGCTAATAGCCTCGATATATCACCTTTGTTACAGGCAAGCCGTAATGGTGACGCTGGCATGATTAGTGCTCTACTGGCAAAGGGTGCCAATCTTGGAGGCATTGAGTTTGGAGTTGAATCATCACTCATGGCTTCTGCGCGCTCCGGTAGTGTCGCAGCCGTGAAAATTTTGCTCGATGCGGGTGCCAATCCAAATACCGCTGAACCACTCGATAACCAGACTGCACTAATGTGGGCTGCAGCAGAAGGGCATTTGGATGTGGTCAAAGTTCTTCTAGAAGCTGGGGCTGATCCGAGCGCAAAGGCGCGCGTTTCAGAACTGACCAAACGTAAGAATGCAGATTTCCCATCAGGTGGATTCACAGCGCTGCACTGGGCTGCACGTAATGGTGATGAGCCGATGATCCGGACCTTACTCGCAGGCGGGGCAGACATCAACGCCAGAAACGGCGACACTTCCACCCCAATGATGCTAGCGATCGTCAATGATCGTTTCGACATAGCAGCACTGCTCCTTGATCTTAAAGCCGACCCGAATGACGGTTCACTCTTTTATATAACCGAAATGCGTGATGCAACGACCGACTGGCGGGCCCGCGATGGTACGGTGTTCCGAGCGGACCATCCAAACGCACTTAGCGCACTCGATCTCACCAAGCTACTGCTGGAAGCGGGTGCCGACCCGAACAAGCCATTCAGCATACAAATGCACAATGCTTCCATGTGTTGCGACACGAAGGCCAACGCCACACCATTCTTTCGCGCAGCAATCGCCGCTGACGTCGAAGGCCTAAAACTGATGCTGGCGCATGGTGCCGATACGGAATGGAAACCCTCTCAGGAAGTAACAGACGAAAATGACTGGGCGGCTACTCCAATTGGTAATGTCGGTAGGACAGCGCTGATGATGGCGATCAACGGTGGCAAAGGTGTCGGTGTGGCGGGTGGTCCTAACGATCTGCGTTATGACCTGCCGGAATTCCGAGAAAGCGCCAACCGCGATATTTTGGATGCTGTCATAGTACTGCTAGACGCCGGTGCAGATGTGAACGTTCGTGATCCGAAAGAGGAAACTGCACTGCATGAAGCTGCAAAAGCTCTTCACCCAGGCATCGTACAGGCACTTGTCGCTCATGGCGCAAAACTCGACGCACAAGACAAAGATGGCCTAACTGCATTACAAGTAGTAGAGAAAATGGAACCGCCAATGCCTAAACCCGGATTTTTCTTCCAAGAGCCACTGGCTCAACCGGTCGAAATGGTTGCTCTGTTCAAAGAATTGGCCGGGGCTCACGCTGAATGAAGAAGATGAAAAGCAGATTGACTATTGCGATAGGATTCGCGGTTCTGACGATCACAGCTGGCGCAGCGGAGCAAGAGTCTGCATTACACAACGAGTTGGTAGGGCAGTGGCCTATGCTCGACAAGTATTGCAGCAAGTGCCATAACTATGATGATTTTAGTGGTGGACTCGCGCTGGAAGATTTTAGTCCCGACGATGTGACTAACAATCCTGTGGTTTTCGAGGAAGTGCTGCGCAAACTGAAAATCAGTGCGATGCCTCCGCGTAAGCAGCCACAGCCAACTGCCGAAGAAAGGAAGAACTTTGTTGCAACGCTAGAACAAACCTTAGACGCAGCGGTGGTAGAAAACCCGTATGCAGGCACTACCTCGATCCATCGTCTCAATCGAGCGGAATACACCAATTCGATTCGAGATTTATTAGGTGTGGATATTGATCTGACCGAATTACTCCCGAGCGATGGTGGTGATCACGGCTTCGACAACATTGGGGAATTGCTGCGCTCGTCGCCTATGTTGCTTGATCGCTACATGACTGTAGGATTGCGAGTTGCGGATTTAGCACTAGGCAATTCAGAAGCTGCCTTGAGCGTTACTAACTACGACATCCCCTTTGACACAACCCAGGAAAAACATCTCGCCGGTTTTCCTATAGGCACGCGCGGTGGTGTCCAAGCAACGCATTATTTTCCGGCCGACGGTGAGTATGTTTTTTCAGCACGCCCACTCCAGGGTGTCGCGGAAGGCTATTTCGGCATCGAAGGCCACGACAGGCCTCATGAATTTCTGGTTTATATAGATGGAAAAAAGGTTTACTCGAGTGAGATAGGTGGGTTGGAGCAGCACAATATCAGCGTAGAAAGCTTCAACCAAGTTATTCCTGTTGTCGATCAAAAACTGACTTCTCCGAGAATTCCCGTGACAGCAGGACCTCACAAAGTTGTATTTACTTGGCGTGAACGCGTGAATGTCGAACAAAACTCGTGGCAACCGACCTTGCGCGATACCTTGGAAATTCATAATACATCCGGTATGCCGCGTCTGGAAAAAGCCATGGTAAAAGGCCCTTATGCTGCTACCGGCGTGAGCACTTCGGCAACACGTGAACAGATACTGGTTTGCCAACCTAGCGCTGCTGCAGAGGAAGAGCCCTGTGCGCGGGAAGTCTTAACCAACTTGGCACGGCGGGCGTTCCGTCGTTCGGTTAGTGAGGACGATATAGCTGCACCTTTAGCGTTTTACAGCAAGGAACGTTCTGACGGAGCCGATTTTGAACAAGGTATGCGAGTTGCCATTGCTCGAATGATTGTCAGTCCATTTTTTCTGTTTCGTGTAGAGACAGACTCGCCGGACGAAACCCCAGGGGCTGATCACGCTGTTGACGGCGTCGCGTTGGCATCACGACTTTCATTTTTCTTGTGGTCTTCCGCGCCCGATGCCGAACTGCTCGAACAAGGTGAAAGTGGAAAGCTTGAAGACACAAATTCTCGTGAGTCACAGGTACGCCGAATGTTGGCGGATCCTCGTTCTGACGCTTTCATCGAAAACTTCGTTGGACAATGGCTGCAGTTACGCAATCTAGAAATGCGCGCCAGGCCCGATTTGTTAATGTTTCCTGATTTTGACGACAACTTGCGACAGGCATTCCGGCAGGAAACAGAGATGTTATTCGCGTACGTGCTGCGGGAAAACCGTCCTGTTCACGAATTACTTACTGCCAACTATACTTTTGCTGATGAGCGTCTGGCACGGCACTATGGCATTGACGGCGTCACCGGTGCACGCTTCCGCAAAGTGACTGTCACCGATCCTAATAGATACGGAATTTTCGGACATGGTAGTGTGCTGGCTCTAACCGCTGCTACGAGTCGTACCTCTCCCATCATGCGCGGGAAATTTATCCTTACAGAGTTTTGGAACAACCCACCCCCTGCTGCGCCACCAAACGTTCCGGCGTTGGAGGCGAGTGCACCCGTAGATCGGCCATCAACAGTTCGCGAACAATTGGAACGGCACCGCGCCGATTCTGCCTGCGCAGTGTGTCATGACATCATCGATCCGGTCGGTTTCGCTCTAGAAAATTTCGATGTCGACGGCTCGTGGCGCGACACTACCCGTGACGGTCTTGCCCTAGACACTTCTGGAACCTTGCTTGACGGCACTAACGTAGATGGCCCACAGGCATTACGGGAAGCACTGCTAAAAGATCCGGAATTGTTTGCTACCACAGTCACTGAAAAGTTAATGGTGTACTCGCTCGGACGTGGTCTTGATGCAAAGGACATGCCGGTAGTACGTAGTATTGTCAGAAATTCTGCACAGCAAGATTACAGCCTTTTATCCATTGTGCTGGGCATTATCGATAGCTATCCGTTTCTTATGCGCACCAACAGTTCACCTTCCGATATCAACGCTATAGCAACCACAGGAGAGTAAGTAATGTTTATTACCAAGAAACATCTGAATCGCCGTATGTTACTTAAAGGAGCGGGTGCCGCGTTTTCACTGCCATTGCTCGATGCAATGGTACCGGCTGCAACGGCTCAATCACTTACGGCTGCCGGGGCAAAGCTGCGCTTCGGTACCGTATATGTGCCTAATGGTATTTTCCCCGCTGATTGGCATCCGGAAAAAGTCGGCAAAGATTTTGAATTTAAGCGTGTGATGAAACCGATTGAAGCGAACCGAGACTACATCACGACGATCAGTGGTCTGAAATCACCCGAAGGTCGGCAAGATATGGGTGGTATTCACATGGGCGCCAGTTCGGCGTTCCTCAATGGCGCAGGTCCACTCAGTGAAAATGGCAATTTTAATCAGCTCAGATCAAAAAAATCCGTCGATCAGTACATCGCAGATGCCATTGCTGGCGATACGCCCTTACGTTCCCTTGAAGTTGGTACTGAAGACATGGGTACTTCAGCTGGTGCCTGCGACAACTATCCCTGCTTGTTTTTTGCCACGATGGCCTGGTATGACGATGTAAGCCCGCTGCCAGTCGCGATCAGCCCACAGGTAACTTTCGAACGTATGTTCGGCGATGCTGGTACGGCGGAGCAACGCCTGCACCGTCTCGTGACCAAGCAAAGCATGCTCGATTCGATTCTGGACGAGTCGAAACGCCTTGAACGGATGCTGGGTAATGGTGACCGTGCCCTGCTCGACGAGTACATGACCAATATCCGTCGCATCGAAGACCAGATACAAAGATTGTCCTCACGCTCTACGGTGATCTCAAATACTTCAGATGGGCCGGTGGGCATTCCTGACGATTTCGATCAGCACATGACCTTAACCTATGATCTGATGCATCTTGCTTGGCAGGGCGATATGACCCGCGTGTTCAGTTTCATGACTGGTCACGAGGCTACAGGCCGCAGTTATGCGCACATCGGCATAAATGAGCCGCACCACAACGTAACGCATCACAAAAATACCGTAGAGAGCATCGAAAAATATTCGCGAATAACCACCTATCAAATGCAGAAATTTGCTGATTTCGTAGAAAAACTCAGGTCTACGCCAGAAGGTGACGGCAACATGCTTGATTCGTCCCTGCTGTATTTCGGAGCCGGTATGAGCAACGGTCTGGAACACGATCGGCATAACGTTCCGGCTTTGCTAGTTGGCAAAGCAGGCGGCAGGTTGGAGGGCAATCGCCATATTCAGGCCGAAAAAGATGAGCCAACGTCGAACTTGTTACTTGGTATAGCCGACATGTTGGGTGCTGAAATCGACACCATCGGTATCGCAACCAAGCGCTTGGTTATCTAGTTCTTAGTACCAGATATAACCGGGTTAGGCCTCCGCGGATTGGCGATGAACTGTTCGTCATCCCGCGGTGGCTACCGGCATATAGCACTTGTTGTTGAACTGCAAATTTACTGGGTTTCAGTCTGCGCCTTAACGAGGTTAGCGGTCTTAACTACGTCTTTTAGAAGCGCAAACCCATTGTCTGTTAATACGGTCAAACAGCTATTAATCTGTTTGATCATTCGGATCATCTTTCTCGGTCACCGTAAACCAGTCCAGCACTACGCCTGAAATAGCATTGTAGCGAGCCACTCTAAAGATAATTTCCAGTAACTGCGGGTGTGATCGAACGCGGGGTTCTTCGGCGTGGGGAATAAACCACAGCAACACCAACAAGCGCAGCCCACCACTGACTGTGAATACAATAAACAAGGCCGAACCCATATCAAATGGCATCCAACTGGCTATAAAAGGGGCAGCACTAGCCAAATAACCACCAAAAATTGCACCACCAAAGACCAGTACCGCAGTAATGCCAGCTTGCACTGCGGCATAGGTGGCAAAGTTGGTGTTATGTGGACGAATGTCGTACAGGTAGTTGGCAGTAGTGAGGTTAAAACCACTCCACGCCACTCCAGAAGCAACTTGTACTGCCAGCAAATAATAGAAATTAGGAGAAAATAACCACAACACCGGCACAATTGGCAGTGCCGCACTGCATACCAGCATCACCAGGCGATTGCCGTGGCTGTCGCTCACCTTGCCCCAAAACCGCAACATCACAAATTGGGTCGCGACCGATGCCATCAAGTTGAGGCTGTATTCAAAATAGGTGAACTGCAATTCGTTGAGTAAATAAACCGCAAAAAAAGGCGCTGAAATTGCGACCATCCCTTGCATGCCTGCTACAAAAAAACTGTAGTTGCGAAAAGTTGCTTCACTTAAGGCCTCACGAATGTGGCTGAGGGTGGAAAAGAATATATTGGCTTGAGCCAGTAAGGGTTGTGGAGAAGGATCATGCATCTGCCATAAAAAATAGCACGACAGTGCTCGACCACAAGCAGCAGCAACAAATAGTAAAAAGAAACCAGCCGCAGCCAAACCAAGCCGTTCGCTTAGTGACAACAACAATCCACCCAGCAAAAAAACAGCCAGCGAAGTGGCCATAGTCAGGCGCGAACGTCCGGCAAAAAAAATGCCGCGTTGTTTAGGTGGCACGATGCTGCCCATCCACGCGCGCCACTGCGGTTGAATCAGATTGGTTGTGGCATGGTAGAGCACTACCAGCATAATCAGAGTTTGCACTCCGTCAGCAACTCGCAGCAGAGCAAGAAAGGCAAAACACAGCATCAGCCCGGTTTGTATAATGGCCGTAAATAAGACAATTCGACGGCGGGTGAGCCAACTGCCAAGCCACACCGACACGAGTTGCATCAGTGCTCCCAACAGTTGAGGAAAGGCGGTTAAAAATCCCATCTGAATGCTGCTGGCCTGCAAATGCAGAGCAAATGCATTCAAGAAATTTTCAGACGCAGCCGTCATGGTAGAAGAGGCAACTGCTTCTTTCTGCGAAGCGTCCATAGTCTTGAGCAATCGATACCGTTGGCGTTCCTTGCGTGGGGCTATGAGTGGCATAAAGACAACCTGGTTGAGACTGCGTGGGTGTCAACTAGACAGACACGGCCCATTCTATGTCGAGGCTACGCATGACCAAAGCAATTGTTGTAGCGCGTACCGGTATAGGAGAAGTCTTGTGCTACTAAGACACCAAACTTGCCAAACTTCGTGCCGTTCGTATTACTGCCAGCAAAATTATTTTCTTGTATAGCCAATAATTTCCATACACCGGATTGTTTCAAAATGACGACAGCCCATC
>CAIMTR010000160.1 GCA_903844415.1 uncultured Gammaproteobacteria bacterium | reverse complement strand
GTGGTGGTGGCAATAGCGCCAGCAACACAACAGCAGTGGAACAATCGGCAGCACCTGCAGTTTCCACGTTTGCCGCAGTCAGTGAAACCCGTTTGGAAAATGCCGAAACAGAACCAGGCCAGTGGATGACCTACGGTGGCACTTATATGGAACAACGCTACAGCCCATTAACACAACTAACACCAGAAACTGTTGGCCAGCTCGGTTTAGCCTGGTATGCCGATTTTGGAACCAATCGTGGACAAGAATCCACTCCACTGGTAATTGATGGAGTGCTTTATGTGTCCGAGTCCTGGAGCAAAGTAAATGCCTATGACGTACGCAGCGGTGCACTGCTGTGGCATTTCGATCCAGAAGTGTCTGGTGAGTTTGGTGCCCGTGGCTGCTGCGATGTTGTTAACCGAGGTCTGGCTGCTTGGAATGGCAAAATCTATGTCGCTGCCTACGATGGCCGCTTAATCGCTCTGGATGCAGCAACTGGCAATGTAGTGTGGACAACTGTCACTACCGATCAAACTAAGTTCTACACAATGACTGGTGCACCAAGGGTTGCCAATGGCAAAGTCTTTATTGGTAACGCCGGGGCTGAATATATTTATCGAGGTTACGTCGGCGCTTACGATGCTGAAACCGGCGCACAAATCTGGCGCTTTTACACGGTGCCCGGTAACCCAGCCGATGGTTTCGAAAGTGCAGCAATGGAAATGGCCGCGGGTACATGGTCAGGTTCGTGGTGGGAAAAAGGTGGTGGTGGATCCACCTGGGATGCAATCACCTATGATGAAAAAACCAATTCTGTTCTGTTTGGCGTTGGCAATGGTTCGCCGTGGAATGCCGCAGTGCGCAGCCCTCAGGGCGGTGATAATTTATTCACAGTTTCCGTGGTGGCGGTTGACGCAGATACGGGTGAATACAAATGGCATTTTCAGGAAATTCCAGCAGAAGAATGGGACTACGATGCCGTACAACAAATCATGTTGGCTGATCTGGATATTAATGGCGTAAGTCGTCACGTTGCCATGCAGGCAACCAAGAGTGGTTATTACTACATGATGGATGCCACTACCGGAGAGTTACTGGTAGCTGAGCCATTTGTGCCGGTCAACTGGACTACTGGTTACGATCTGGCGACGGGTCGTCCCATCATTAACCAAGCCGCCCAATACACCAAAAACGAAGGGCCACGTATCGCACAGCCCGGCCCGGGTGGAGCTCACTCGTGGCATCCGATGTCGTATAGCCCATTAACAAAGTTGTTGTACATCCCGGGTCGTGAAAGCAGCATTGCCTATACAGCGAATCCCGATGCCACAAGAGGTGATTTCAGTTTAGCGGTGGATTTCACGGGTGGTGATGCGGCTTATGACGCACCAGGCAATACTATTGCCAGAGGCGGTGTTACCAAATTAATCGCTTGGGATCCTGTGCAAGGCAAAGAAGTGTGGAGCTCTTCACGTCCTACTGGGTCTTCGGTGGGAACTCTGGCAACCGCTGGTGGTCTGGTCTTCTCCGGCAACCCGGTAATGCAGGAAATGCTGGCGTTTCGTGCGGATACCGGTGAACAAGTCTGGTCCTATCCGATTCAAGCTGGCATCACTGCAGGTTCAGTATCATTTGAACTCGACAGTGAGCAATACATAGCACAAGTAGTAGGGGGGAATTCACAGAACGGTTATTACGCGCCAACTCATGCCCGTATCCTAGTCTTCAAAATCGGCGGCACAGCTCAGTTACCTCCTAATGCAGAGTACACACAGCCACCCTTTGCACCACCAGAACAAACTGCATCTGCAGCTGATATAGCTCAAGGTGGCGTGATATACGGCGGCACCTGTTCTCTCTGCCATGGCAATGGTGGAGCCAGTCGCGGCATGTTCCCAGATTTACGGCGTTCACCCTTGCTCGCAAGCCAAGACGCTTTTGATCAAGTAGTTCTGCTGGGTTTACGTGCAGAACAAGGCATGAAATCTTTTGCGGGGCAATTAACTACAGCTGATACTGCACTGGTGCGCGCATACATGATAGACAGAGCGATCGAAGCACGTGATACAACTCCCGTTCCACTTGGTCAATAATTCTCACAGGAGCGGTAAAAAAGCCTCTCTTGTTTAACTTAGTAACTGCTCAGAACACCAGTTGCACAAACTC
>CAIMTR010000159.1 GCA_903844415.1 uncultured Gammaproteobacteria bacterium | reverse complement strand
GGCGCTTTCAACAAACGCGCACTAGAAGCCCTGATTCGTTCAGGAGCTTTTGATGGTTTTGGTGCCGATAGGGCAATATTGTTAGCATGTATGAGTGAAGCGGTCAAAACGGCCGAACAAAATAGCAGGGCAGCAGTCAGTGGTGTGCTTGATCTGTTTGGAGAAATAGTCCATGACGCAGATTCAGCTGATGTTTATTACAATTTTCGTAAAGTTCGTCCTTTTAGTGAGAAACGACGCTTACAAGAAGAAAAGCAAACTCTCGGTTTGTATTTATCCGGTCATCCTGTCGCTGAATATTTGCCAGAGCTTGCCGTGATAACTAAAAATATTATTAATAATCTGAAACCAGAAAAAGGGTTACAGTTAATCGGTGGAATCATCCATGAAATCCGTACTATTATAAGCAAACGTGGTGGTGACACTATCACGATATTGACACTGGATGACCGCAGTGCTCGTATAGAAGTCAGTATGTTTGGAGAGTTGTATCTAAATAGTAAAGATCTGTTACTAATCGATAATGTTGTAATTGTTGAAGGTGTAGTTGTACTAGATGAATACAATGGTAATGGCCAGTTACAAGTAAAAGTCAGGCAAATAAAAAGTCTGGATCAAGCCCGCTGTTTTTATGCCCGAAGCATAACTCTTAACTTGCATCACGATAATTTGCCTGTAAAATCTCTTGCCTCTTTGCAAGCATTATTATCAGTAAAATGCCTGCAATCAGCGCCTCTCGTCAATTCAGAAGCAATGTCTAACGATTCTGACTACCGAAAGCAAAATAAGATTTATTCCCCTCCCATAAAACTAAAAAAAACTGAAGAAGTTAATACTGGCACAGGATGTTCTGTCGTCATTAACTATCAAAAAGAAGGAGTAAAAGGAAGTATCGTGATGGGGAAACGCTGGCGTGTGTTTCCAGATGAATTCATGCTGCACCAAATTCGCGAACTTTATGGTGCGGACAATATTGTGTTGAATTATTGATGAAGTAGAAGTTATGAATCCTAATTATCTCGAGTTTGAACAACCAATTGCTGATCTTGAAGGCAAGATCAATGAGCTTCGTCTAGTAGGTGCTGATAATAAACTTAACATCGGCGATGAAATCACCAAGTTGAAAGACAAAAGCATCAAGTTAACAGAAAAGATTTTTTCTTCACTTACACCTTGGCAAATTTCTTTGTTGGCACGACATCCTCTACGCCCCTATACCGAGGATTATATTCGCCTTGTTTTCAATGATTTTGACGAACTGCATGGTGACCGTTTATTTGCAGATGACTCAGCCTTGATAGGTGGTGTCGCTTGCCTTGATAATATTCCAGTAATGATTATAGGGCATCAGAAAGGTCGTACTACGAAAGAAAAAGTACGACGTAATTTTGGCATGCCCAAACCAGAAGGTTATCGTAAGGCTCGTCGATTAATGTTAATGGCTGAGCGTTACAAAATGCCAGTCCTAACATTTATTGATACACCTGGCGCTTATCCTGGTGTAGATTCTGAAGCTCGCGGAATAAACGAATCCATTGCTGAAAATCTTGCTCTTATGTCCAGACTTCAAACGCCAATAATTGCTACAGTAACTGGCGAAGGCAATTCCGGTGGTGCCATTGCTATAGGTGTATGTGATCACTTAAATATGCTGCAATATTCTACTTATTTTGTTATTTCTCCTGAGGGCTGTGCCACTATTTTATGGAAATCTGCTGATTTTAAAGCAGCAGCAGCTGAAGCTATGGGTGTTACTTCAACCCGACTAGAAGAGCTGGGTATTGTGGATTTAACTATTAAGGAGCCACTAGGCGGTGCCCACCGTAATATGGAGGAGATGGCGGCGCGCCTCAAATCTAATCTGCTTCAGCAGGTGGATCATTTCCAGCATATGGCAATTGATGAATTACTGGAGCGTCGCTATCGTCGCCTGATGAGCCATGGTAAACCCCGTTAACATAGACCCTAACCAATCTTCACTTCTGCAGCCCTTACACCTGCTGAAAGAACACCCGCAACTGCTGCAAGCCAACAGAATAGTTATAGGTTTTAGTGGCGGTATGGACTCTACGGTTTTGGTACATCTGTTGTGTTCATTGCGTAATTCAGTCGCTTTATTTCCTGAAATACATGTGGTCCATATTAATCACGGCCTACAAATTTCTGCGGTAGCATGGGAAATTCACTGTTTGTCTGTATGCGAATTATTGCAGGTTCCTCTCAAGATTCTACCAGTGCATGTCAATTTGCTAGGAAATGAGAGTCCTGAAGAATCTGCGCGATCTGCTCGTTATGCAGCTTTTGTTGGGATTCTGCGACGCGGTGACCTGTTATTACTGGCTCAACATCAGGATGATCAAGTAGAAACCGTCTTATTTAGACTTATTCGTGGCAGTGGTTGCAAAGGTCTGGCAGGAATGCCTGTGCAGCGTCCTTGTGGTGAAGGGCAACTGCTTAGGCCTATGCTTCACCATACTCGTACAAAATTGTTCGAATACGCATCTCGAAATAATTTACAATGGATTGAGGATAAAAGTAATCTAGATCAACACTACGACCGTAACTTTTTACGTCAAAATATTATCCCAACACTTCGTATTCGCTGGCCTGGTTTGGCTGAAAATATCATACGAACTGCTCTGCTTTGTGACGAAGCAGACACTCTACTGGAAGAGCTCGCAGCGCAGGATCTGACTGATGCAACAGGTCCCTACCGAAACCGTTTACAAATAAGTTTGCTGACATCCTTGTCAAAATCCAGACAGCGAAATTTAATACGTTATTGGATAGCCACTTTGCAGTTGGAAATGGGCTGCGCCACTCCTGGATACAAATCACTATACCGAATTGTCGATGAGGTTATACCAGCTACTAAAGATGCTGATCCACAAGTCTACTGGGGCAAAGAGTTGGCACGGATTGGATTACGTAGATACCAGGGTTTTTTATATTTGCTAAAGCCATTACCAGTACCGCCTGCTGAGATGCTGTGGGAGACTAGCAAAAGCTTGCAGTTACCATTTCCACTTGGGTCTTTACATATTGTGGCAGCTTTACCTGGTAATTCTCCCCCTACAGATTTTCCTCCTGCTACTTTGCGGGTATGTTTTCGTCGTGGGGGGGAGTTGATCCAATTAAGAAATAGACCCACTCGTTTATTAAAAAAAATCTTGCAGGAAAAATCCGTGCCTCCATGGTTGCGTGAACTTATTCCTTTGCTATATTCAGGCAATAAATTAATAGCAGTCGCTGATCTTTTCATGTGTGACAATAACACACGACCAACCACTGAAAATGGCTGGCATATAGAATGGCGACGGTCAGAATTACATTGTGGATATTAGGTGTCTCTGTTAATCTGATCACCCATCAAATTCCTTTTTAAATTCTATTTTAAAGACAGATGGGCTGTTAATGACGCATTATATTTTCATCACAGGTGGTGTTGTTTCTTCCCTCGGCAAGGGCATCACTTCAGCCTCTCTCGCTGCGATTCTCGAAGCACGTGGTCTTAAAGTGACCATGCTCAAACTAGACCCCTACATCAATGTAGATCCTGGCACCATGAGTCCTTTCCAGCATGGTGAAGTTTATGTAACTGAAGACGGCGCTGAAACCGATCTTGACCTTGGTCACTATGAGCGTTTTATCAATACAACCATGACCCACCGCAATAATTTTACTGCAGGTCGAATCTATGACGAAGTAATTAAAAAGGAGCGTCGCGGCGATTACCTTGGAGCCACTATACAGGTCATTCCTCACATTACTGATGAAATAAAAGCTAGAGTGATTGCTGGTGCTGGTGATGCCGATGTGGCTCTAGTTGAAATAGGTGGCACCGTTGGTGATATAGAATCCCAACCATTCCTTGAAGCTGTGCGTCAAATGAAAGTGGAGCTCGGCTCTGGAAATGCTCTGTTCTTGCATTTGACCTTGGTGCCGTACATATCAACAGCAGGAGAAACAAAAACCAAACCCACCCAGCATTCTGTACGCGATCTACGTTCCATCGGTATTCAGCCAGACATTCTTGTTTGCCGTTCTGATCACGAGATTCCAGAATCAGCCCTACGCAAAATATCACTTTTTACCAATGTTGAATTACAAGCTGTAGTTTCCTTGCAGGACACTGCTACCATTTATTCTGCACCCCTACTGTTACACGAATCTGGCCTTGATGAAATCATAGTGAAACGTTTTGGCCTCATCTGCCATGAGGCTGATCTCAGTGAGTGGCAACGTGTTGTAGATGCTGTGTTGAATCCTGAGCGGCAAGTCACAATCGCAATGGTTGGAAAATACATGGAATTACTAGATGCCTATAAATCCCTGATAGAAGCAATAAAACATGCCGGGATACGAACTCGTACAACAGTAAACTTCCGTTACATCGATTCCACTACCCTTGAATCTAATGGTCTAGCTGCGCTGGCTGGAGT
>CAIMTR010000158.1 GCA_903844415.1 uncultured Gammaproteobacteria bacterium | reverse complement strand
TCCATTGCCGGAAGCAACACCTCCGGTTCAAAAATAACAATGACTACCAGTCATCAACCATTCAACAGGGGACTGCATTAAATGTGGGAACAAAATTATTTACCCGTAGCTGATAGCCTGCTTATTTCAGCATTATTGGCGGCGGTACCGATTTTTGTATTGCTGACTATGATTGGTATTTTGCGTAAACCCGCCTGGATTGCCGCGGTATCTGGCCTCGGCGCAGGGCTTGTTGTTGCTATTGGCGTTTACGGTATGCCCACAAATTTGGCATTGAGCGCTGTAACCTACGGTGCAGCGCAGGGGTTGTTCCCAATTGGATGGATCGTATATTGGGCTATTGTGCTCTATCGTCTAACCTTGGAAACCGGCAAGTTTGAAATCATCAAGGATTCCATCGGCGGCCTCACGTCCGACCGTCGTTTGCAGGCGATGTTGATTGCGTTCGCTTTTGGTGCTTTTATCGAAGGGGCATCAGGATTCGGTACCCCCGTTGCAGTTGCCGCCGCCATGTTGGCAGGATTAGGTTTTTCACCCTTCTTTGCTGCGGGTATCTGTTTGTTGGCCAACACTGCGCCTGTCGCATTCGGTTCCATTGGTATTCCAGTTATCACTCTGGCGCGTATCACCGGGCTTGATGAACTTGAATTAAGTGCCTGGGTAGGGCGTTTGTGCGCGCCGATCTCCGTTTTCATTCCCGCTTACTTGATTCTGGTAATGGGTGGCCCCAAAGCTTTGAAAGGTGTACTACCTGCCGCAGTCGTGTGTGGACTGTGTTTTGCGGGTACACAGTTTCTGGTGTCAAACTTCATTGGGCCACAACTTACAGACATCATGGCAGCTCTGGCGGCTATCCTAGGGCTGGTGGCTTTGTTCAAAGTCTGGAAGCCAGCGGATACTTTCGTCATGGCGGGTGATACGCAAGGCACTCTTGTCCTGCAAAAGCATGGGTTTCAACCCACTTTACTAGCTTGGTCACCGTATCTGTTGTTGGTTATGTTTGTATTGGTGTGGGGCAGTCCGTGGGGCAAATCGATTCTGGATCAGGTAAATGTCATCGTGCCTTGGCCCGGTTTGCATAACCTGATTATGCAGGGTGCTCCAGTAGTAGCAACTCCTACTCTTTATGCGGCGAACTATACCGTCAACTGGTTATCGGCAGCAGGTTCCGCGTGCGCTTTAGCAGGCATGGTGGCTGCTATAATTCTGGGAGTCTCGCTCAAAACCTATGTCATATTGCTGGGTAAAGTATTCAAGCAAATGAGCTTCTCCCTGCTGACTATCGCTTCCGTGTTGGGTCTGGCACTTTTGATGAACTACTCAGGTTCCATCGTCACCATGGGTCTAGCTTTTGCTGCTACCGGATCACTCTTCCCCTTCTTTAGCGCATTGCTGGGATGGCTTGGTGTATTTCTTACCGGCAGTGATACTTCTGCAAATGCCTTGTTCGGAAACCTGCAAGTGGTCACTGCCAATCAGTTGGGTTTTGACCCAGTGATGATGGCAGCGGCCAACTCGGCTGGTGGGGTTATGGGCAAGATGATCTCACTGCAGAGCTTGGCAGTAGCCGTTGCGGCGACCGGCATGGCTCGCTCACAGGAAGGTGAATTGATGCGTTTTACTTTCAAACACAGCATCTTCCTGGCCAGCGTGTTGGGAGTGTTATCAATGATTTATGCCTATTCCGTCTAAACTCGAAATTTAACGCACAAGGAAGTGCGTTGTATCGTTGCGTTAAAGCGCAGTTATGAAAGACAGCAAAGGCACGGGAAGTCCAGCCATTAATAAGAACCGGGTCATTCCTTCAACTTATACCTTCAACGAAAACGGTGTAAAGTCTGTCGCCACATCCAGGTAATCTTCGTTTTCCGCACGTTTCAATTTGTTGACCACAACATAGGTCACAGGTGTCATCACAATTTCCACGGTGATCTTGAAAATCCAGTTGAAAACGACCACACCGAGTAAGGTGTCAAACGTCCAAATTCCCATGAATGCAAGTGGATAAAACAGCATACTGTCCACGCCTTGTCCTAATACAGTCGAACCTATTGTTCTGGTCCACAACCAACGACCCTGAGTCAGAATTTTCATTTTGGCCATAACGTAGGAGTTTACAAAATCACCCGCCCAAAACGCGATGATTGATGCGCAGACAATGCGCCAAGTGTTGCCGAAAATAGTTTCAATTGCGGGTTGGATAACGGTATTGAAAGGTTCGTTGGGTGATGGTGGCAAATGCACGATAACCCAAGCCATGCCAGTGGCAAACAACATGGCACCAAAACCTGCCCATATCACTTTGCGGGCGCGGGCGTAGCCGTACACTTCAGTTAGTACATCACCAAAGATGTAGCCGAAGGGGAAGAACAGATTACCGGCACCGAAACTGAGGTTGTCCCCCAGTAGGGGAATGCTGAAGGGGAAAGTGATGTAGCCAACTTTCGCCGGGCCAATCAGGTTGGCGCACAACAACACGGTTACAAAACCCGTCATCAACAGATCGTAATATTTATACACTCTGGCTTTACTGGTGGCAGCTTGAGTCATGGCGCGGTCTCATGATTGGTTATCGCAGTAGCTTAACTGAAAAATGTTGCTAGTCGTGTATCCAAATTAGGCAAGCCCTTCACATCTAGGAGGAAACACTCTGCCAATACAGCTTTAATGGCGGCTGGTGAATCCAACACTTTTTTCTCTGCATCATGGTGCAGGTTGTAATGGGTATAAAACTGATTAAGAAGTGTGTGGCGACCATCGACATACATGCGCCCAGCGATTAGGTTGTTGACGAAACGAGATTGTGGGTGGGTTGCGACATACCAGTTGGCCAGCTCATAGTCTACTTCCAGCTGCGGGCTGCGTGTAAAGCTGTACACGATTTGCCAGTCGCCTTTCATCAGTACGAACAAACTGTAGTTATTGCCAGTTTGCTCAATGCGAAATTTTGCATGAGTACTGTGTTGAGTATTGCGCTCTTCCAGCAACAACGGAGTAGGCATGTTAAGTCCGCCAAACCCAGTATCTGCAATATAGTCTTTTCCTGCCACGGTTACCAAAAGCAGCATATGAGTGCGCGGCATCTTGGTGTCCACTGGCAACATCCAGCCCACACGCGCAGCAAGTCCTTGCACTGCAAAACCAAGGCTGGTCAGGACGTTGCCCAGCAATAGGTTGTGTTCATAACAATAACCACCACGCTGACTTTTCACCATCTTGTGCAACAAATTTGTTTTGTCGAGTGGCACAGGCAAGCCGAGGAAAGCATTGAGATTTTCAAACGGGATTGCTTGCACGTGACAGACATTAATCTGTTGCAAGGTGTCCAGACAAGCTAACTGTTCTGGATAGCAGCCAATTCGGTTGAAGTAGAGTTGCAACTCGTTTGAGTTCAATTTCTGGAAGAGCATTAAAAAAATTCCCTACTGCGTTCTTGTTGCTTAGAGTTGCATGATTAATGGTGGAAACGTTTGCGTACCTGAATATTCAATACTTCTACAAGTACTGAAAAAGCCATCGCGAAATAGATATACCCTTTGGGTACATGCACATCGAAACCTTCTATAAACAAAGTCAGGCCGATCATCATCAAAAAGGATAAAGCCAACATTTTTATGGTTGGGTGTTTGTCTATGAAGTCACCAATGCTTGCAGCTGAAAACATCATTACGCCAACCGCGCCCACTATCGCAATCACCATGATGGCAAGTTCTTGTACCAGGCCAACTGCGGTGATTACCGAGTCTAGGGAAAAAACGATGTCTAGGAGACCAATCTGAATAACCGTGGCTAACATGCTATCTGCCACTTTTGCTTCGATGCCACCTTCTTCACCTTCGATAATGGCGTGTATTTCTTTAGTGGATTTATAAAGCAGAAAGAGTCCTCCAACGATCAACACCAGATCACGTCCCGAAATTTCTATCGTTAGCACGGTAAACCAGGGTTCAACGAGGCCGGTAATCCAGGACAAGCTGAACAGCAACCCAAGTCGAGTCACCATGGCGAAACCGATGCCGAATCGCCGCGCCTTGTTACGTTGATGGGGCGGTAAGCGTCCTACCAGGATTGAGATAAAAATAATGTTGTCGATGCCCAGCACAATTTCGAGGGCAAGAAGAGTTGTTAAAGCAATCCAGGCTTCGGGGCTGGTTATCCAATCAATCATGGGTATCTCAAATTTTCAGAAGTGTAGGTCGGGGCAGAAAAATCGTGT
>CAIMTR010000157.1 GCA_903844415.1 uncultured Gammaproteobacteria bacterium | reverse complement strand
TTTGACCTCGTATTGTAACGGTGCGCCTGGTTGCGTTAATCCAAGCGGGTTCAGCTTACCGAGCGCTGGTTCCTACAACGCTGGTTACTATGACACATTGGGTCGTCGCTTCTTCCTAGGCTTGAAAGCATCTTTTTAAATCTAGTAAAAAGTCGGTAAATATAAACGGCGGGCCTTTGGGTCCGCCGTTTTTTTTGGAAAAAATAACAACAGAACTCTGTTGGAATTTGCATCGCTAATTACCTTACAAAACTCTATTTGTTAGCCAGTTTTATGCGACACTACAAACAACCCGTCTGTAAATGTTTGGACGGCTCCCGCCAGTTATGAAAAATTAATATGATTTATCCCAGCCTTAGCACTCTCATTGCCGTATTGGTCGTTTTTGGAATCCTGTTTGCACTGGTGCGGCGACTGTGGACAGCAGGTGCCTTGCTTTTTTATATAATGGGTTTTGTGGTGCTGCTTTCGGTCATCAAGCAGGCTTACCTGGGTGGAGCAATATCGGCTGCCGACGTGGTTTTCTTCATGTTGGAACCCCTTGAAAATTTCTATATTTTTATTAACTACCCATTGCTTGGCTTAGCTCTGCTGTGTGTGTGTGTAGGATTTGGTATATGCCTGGCTATTGGACTTCGTTTTGAGAAGCCTCTGCAAAGCATGCTGGACGAATCGCACGGACAGCACATTAGAATCTTGCTAGCCGTGGCATCATTAATACTTGGATTTGGCGCTCCTTTTATGTCGAGCGAGCAAGCACGCGCCAACGCTATTGAAAATGAAATGTATGACGCGTTTGCGATTATGAACGGCATGGGTTACGTCAGTGGGGTGGTCGACCGCTTGAACTTTTTCTTCGACAATCGCGTTATCAAAGCAAGCTTGCCAGCCGAACTGCTACAAACCCGATTTACTGTCGAAGATCCCGCAATGGCAAAGCAAGATACAGGCATTCGCCCTGATATCTTTTTGGTGCTTGAGGAAAGCACATTTAATCCGACCTTAATTCGCGATTGTGCTGAGAGTGTTTGTGATCAAGCCATGTTACACCCCTTGGCTGCCGCCCAACGGACTCAACAAGGACCCCTGCTGGCTCATTCCACTGGGGGTGGTACATGGCTATCTGAGTTTGCACTGCTGACTGGTTTCGACTGGCGTGTGTTTGGACGCGGCGGCGCCTATGCCCCAGTTTCGTTAGCACCGCGTATGCAAAATACACTGCCTGCCAAACTAGCAGCCTTGGGATATAGAACTATTGCTGTATATCCAACGCAGGGCAACTTTTTGAATGCCAAATCGGCCTATGGATATTATGGATTCGAAGAGTTTTATGCTGCACAAGATTTGGATCTGCCGCGCGACTGGCAGTCAACCACCGATCAAGTGTTGTTTGACAAAGCCCTGGCGTTGATCGAGCGCAGCATTGATACCAGACCAGTATTTATTTTAGCGTTGACCGTACGTAATCACGGTCCACATGGCGACGGCAGGTTGCCAGTACCGCCTGCGTTTGAAGAAATCAGTCAACAAAAGGGTGCCCCACTCGCGGATTATCTGGCGCGTATGCGAACTTCTTCAGATGATTTTATTCGCCTTGCCGAGTATTGGTTGCATTCGCCACGCCCACGCATAATTGGCTGGTTTGGCGATCATCAACCGGAAGTGAGCTGGCAATTCACCCAACATCCAGAGTTGCTAAACCGCGACCGTATAGCAAGCAATGTTAGCAACCAACAGATCCAATACCTGACAGAATATCAATTGAGTGCGAACTTTGGTGATTACAACGAGTCAGTATCAACTGCTGCACTCGACATTTCATATCTCGGTGCTCAGTTGATGGGGTTTGCCGGATTACCCTTGGATGCTGGTTTACGTGCCGCGCGTGAAGTAGCGCTTAGTTGCCAAGGCCAGCTGCTCGAATGCTCCGATCACGCATTAATAAACGACTATCTTAGTTTTCGTGTGTATCAACTGCAGGAAGTGCGTTGATAGTTGATAGTTTTTTCCAGGTCAGGCAAAGGTAAAGCTTTAGTCGACACGCCTAACCGCATTAGTAGGGTTCTCACCAACTAACGCATCAGCTTAACTGCAAGAGCTATTAATCAGTTCAGAATGAAGCAGCCAGACTTTGTAAAACGTTGATAAGTGGCATTGGGTAAACACCCAGACAAATAATGGCAAGCGTCATAGATGCCAATACAGCATGGGTACCAAAGGGGATTTGTGCAGTAGCTGGATCGGAAGTCAAACCATCTACAGCGGGCTGTAGCATGGTGAAAATAAGCCGCAAGTAGTAATACAAACCAATCGCACTGCCGATGATTAGCATGGTCAGCAAAAACCATAGTTGCCCTTGTACGCCGGTAGTAAAAATATAGAACTTGCCGATAAAACCAGCGGTAAGTGGAATTCCCGCCAACGACAGCAATACTGTAATCATCACAGCTGCCAACCACGGATTACGCCAGAACAGACCTTGATAGTCGCTAACCATATCCAGTTCTTTGCCCGCGTTAGACAAGGCGCTGGTTACTGCAAAACCCGCCAGCGACATCACAAAATACGCAGTTATGTAGTAGGACATACTTTCTATGCTCAACATATCAGGAACGACAGCTGCAGCTATCACTACCACCATCAAATACCCAAGATGAGCAATGGATGAATAGGCAAACAAACGTTTTACATTATTTTGCATTACCGCCAACAGGTTACCTAGAATCATAGAGGCAGCAGCCATCAACGATAGCACTAGAGTTATCTGACCAAATTCAAAAGCCTGAGCGGCCAGCAGTAAGCGCAAGGTAACTGCAACCATCGCAGCTTTAGAAATTGTCGCCAGAAAAGCAGTTACAGGGACCGGTGCACCTTCATAAACATCGGGTGTCCAGATATGAAAAGGCACCAGAGAAAGTTTAAAGGCGATGCCACCGATAATCATCAATAACCCAATCAGCAACATTGGATTGAGTTCAGATCCTTGTGCTGCAGCGCTTGCGGCCAATGTATTAAATTCAAAAGTGCCGGTCATGGCGTACATCAGAGCCATGCCAAATAACATCACCGCCGAGGCAATGCCCGACATGATCAAATATTTAATGGCAGCTTCAAGCGGATATTTTGCCGCTTTGCTGGCATGCACAGGATAAGCAATCATCGCGTATAGACTGATACCGGTAATTTCCATCCCTAAAAAGAACGAAACAAAATGATTGCTGCACACCAACACCACAGCTCCGAGGGTGGCAGTAAGCAACAACATGTAAAACTCTTCATTTTGCGGGTGGTGTTTTTCAAAATACGGATAGGCAAGCGCAGTCACTGCAATCGCTCCAACAATGATCAAGTTGGAAAAAAATAGACTGTAGTCATCGAAAATCAACAGAGGTGTTACTTGCAAGGGGGTAACGGGTTCAATAAAAACAAAAATCAACAAGGTGATAAACAAACCCGCCTGCGTCAACGAGTTGATCAGACCATGATCCCGTTTGAAAGCCGCTGTAATCATCACCACCACAGTAGTTACTGTCAGCAGAATGATCTGGAGTAAGTCGATTAGTGCGTCAGAACTCATGTCTTGTGCCTGTGTTCGTTATCTTTGTGCAAGCAACTATCTTTATTAGTTACAGCAAGTTTACTGGTTACGAAAAGCTTAGTGGTTACGGAAAAAATATGCCGAGCGACTGCAAGGTTGGCTGCGCCAAGTCCAGCATGCTTTGTGGGTACATACCCATCCAAACCAGCCCTACTAACATCAGGGAAAAACACATCATTTCAACAGTGCCTAGATCGGCCATTGCGTGATTGTTGATATTTTTGCCGTGAAATACTTTCTGGATCACGATCAAGGAATACACCGCTGCCACAATGAGGCCCAGTGAAGCAAAAGCGGTAGTCAATACGTTAACCTGGAAGCTGCCGAGCAACACCAAGAACTCACCGACGAAATTGCCCAGCCCCGGCATACCAACCGCAGCTACCGTGAAAAACAACGCCATAAAACCCATTTTTGGTGCAACACCCCAGAGGCCACCCATCTTGTCCATATCACGGGTATGGATGCGGTGTTGTAACCCCCCTGCCAACATAAACAATGCCGCAGCACTCAAGCCGTGGGCCAACATGGTCATCACGGCACCCTGCAAGGCTTGTGCATTCCATGCATAAACACCGAGTAATACAAAACCCATATGACTGACCGAGGTATAGGCAATCAGACGCTTCAAGTCGGTCTGCGCGAAAGCAACTTTCGCCGTGTAAAGAATACTGATAACACCCATCGTCATGGCAACTGGTGCAAAGGCCATACTGGGCTCAGGAAACAGGGGTACTGCAAACCGAATGAGTCCGTAAGCTCCCGTTTTCAGCAGGATACCCGCCAGTAGTACCGAACCTGCAGTGGGCGCTTGTGAATGCGCATCCGGTAACCAGTTATGAAACGGTACTGCCGGCAATTTGGTGGCAAAAGCGATAAAGAAACCTAACATGACCAGCATGGAAATTTCCGGCGGAATATCCGTGTCCAGCAATTCAAAATAGCTAAACGACACAACCCCTGTA
>CAIMTR010000156.1 GCA_903844415.1 uncultured Gammaproteobacteria bacterium | reverse complement strand
TGGCTCTCTCTCTTCAGGGTAATCCGAAATAATCACACATGTGAAATCCGGCCTTACTGTTGTTAAATAAGTATTTAGGACTTAGGTCTTTTTGCTCCGTATTTGGAACGACCTTGTCGTCGAGCTGAAACACCGGAGGTATCGAGTGAACCACGGACAGTGTGATAACGAACACCTGGCAAATCTTTTACCCTGCCCCCTCTAATCAAGATCACGGAGTGTTCTTGCAAATTATGACCCTCACCACCAATGTAAGATGTGACCTCATAACCGCTGGTTAAACGAACACGACATACCTTACGCAAAGCAGAGTTTGGCTTTTTAGGAGTGGTTGTATACACGCGTGTACACACGCCACGTCTCTGAGGGCTTCCCTGAAGAGCGGGAACACCACTTTTTTCAACTTTACTTTGCCTTGGCTTGCGAACCAATTGGTTAACAGTTGCCATCAAAATCTCCTGATAGTCCGGGGCGTTTACGCTCCTGGAACTTGTTTTAAATAAACACTTAACCCTTATAAATAAGGGGAGCCACTAACAGTGTTAGCGAGAGGTCGCGCATTCTAAAGAGCCACCCCTTGCTAGTCAACAACACCTCGAACGTATTATGGGTACTTTCTATTATTAAAAATAAAAAATTAGTGTTGGTAATTTTTACACCGCATCTGTAAAAAAACTATTTTATTAATTTTTCTTACTGCCAGAGTCTTGATCAATTTCGGCATTCAACGCCTCTGTCAATGCTGCTTCAACTTCACGAGCCGATGCCATTTCCTGTATACGTCGCGCCTCTGCCACCTTTCTGCGATTTTCGTGATAGGTCAAACCCGTACCAGCAGGTATGAGACGGCCAACTACTACGTTTTCTTTCAATCCTTGTAGATGATCACGTTTGCCAGTTACTGCAGCCTCTGTAAGCACTCTAGTAGTTTCCTGAAACGAAGCCGCAGAAATAAATGATTCTGTTGCCAATGAAGCTTTGGTGATACCTAGCAACACACGCTCAATTCTAGCTTCCTGTTTACCATTTTCGCGTAACTTGGTGTTTTCAAGCATAACCTTGATATATTCAACCTGTTCGCCTTTGATAAAACTGGAATCTCCCATTTCCAATATCTCTGCTTTACGCAACATTTGCCGAACAATAACCTCTATATGCTTGTCATTGATACGCACACCTTGCAGGCGATATACATCTTGCACTTCATTGACAATGTACTGAGCTAAAGATTCTACGCCTTTCAAACTCAGAATATCGTGAGGGCTGGGCGGACCATCTGATACAACCTCACCTTTTTCAACAAACTCACCTTCGAAGACTGTCATCTGTCTCCATTTTGGAATAAGAACTTCGTAATGTGAGCTGCCATCAATTGGGTTTACGCCATCAGCGGGTGTAATAATGAGGCGACGTTTGCCTTTAGTTTCCTTACCGAAACTTATCGTGCCAGAAATTTCCGCCAGGATTGCTGGTTCTTTAGGTTTACGCGCTTCAAACAGGTCGGCAACTCGAGGCAGACCACCTGTGATATCACGGGTTTTGGATCCTTCCTGCGGAATACGAGCAATAACATCACCAATTTTTACTGCGCTACCGTCTTCAACACCAACAATGGCTTTAGCAGGTAAGAAGTAATGCGCGGGGACGTTACTTCCTGGCAAGGTAAGATATTTCCCTTTTTCATCCAACAAAGTTACTGCCGGTCGTAATTCTTTTCCTGCAGTTGTTCGCTCTGAAACATCCATAACAGATATACTTGAGAGACCGGTTACATCATCTGTTTGACGTTTGACACTTAATCCCTCTTCCATTGCCTCGAACGAAACTTTGCCTGCAATCTCAACAACGATAGGGTGAGTATGCGGATCCCATGTAGCGACTATTTGACCCACTTTTACATTGGATTTATCTGTGCCATGGATAACAGCTCCATATGGCAATTTGTATCTTTCTTTTTCACGACCATTGGTGTCATTGACAATTAGCTCACCTGAACGAGATACAACTACCAATTGAGTATTGCTTCTCTGTACAGTTTTCATGTTATGCAAATGAATTGCACCTTCCGTTTTCACCTGCACATTGTCACTGGCGGTAGCTCTTGATGCAGCACCACCTATATGGAAGGTTCTCATGGTGAGCTG
>CAIMTR010000155.1 GCA_903844415.1 uncultured Gammaproteobacteria bacterium | reverse complement strand
GGGCTTGCAGCATCAGGATGGCCATAGTCATCTGGCAGCGCTGAGTATTCCCAACTGTGTCAGTTACGATCCAACTTATTCGTACGAGCTTGCCGTAATCATTCAGGATGGTATTCGTAGAATGTACAAGGAAGATCAAAATGTCTGGTATTACATTACCCTGATGAACGAAAACTATACCCATCCGGATATGCCCAAGGGTGTGGAGGAGGGCATTCTCAAAGGTATGTATTTGCTTGAGGATGGCGAGAGCAAAGCGTACAAAGATGCTAATGGCAAAACCAAATTACGAGTACGTTTGTTGGGCAGTGGCACCATCCTACGTGAAGTACGTGCCGCCGCAGCCATGTTGCGCAATGATTACAAAGTTGCAGTTGATGTATGGAGCACCACCAGCATGAATGAGCTGGCGCGTGACGGGCAGGCAGTGGATCGTTGGAACATGTTGCACCCAACCGCCAAACCCAAACTTTCGTATGTGCAACAATGTCTGAGTGAACGCGAAGGCCCGGTGATTTCGACCACCGACTACATGAAAATTTATTCCGATCAGATACGTGCTTTTGTGCCTGCACCATACAAAGTGCTAGGCACTGATGGTTTTGGGCGCAGCGACAGCCGAGAAAAATTGCGGCATTTTTTTGAAGTGAATCATAAATACATTGTGGTCGCGGCTCTCAACGAATTGGCGAAGACAGGAGAGATAGCAACAACTGTGGTCAGTGCTGCGATCAAAAAGCTGGGACTTGATCCTGAAAAAACTAATCCGGTATTGATGTAGTTCTGGTATCGAAGCGAAATTGGAAAAAAATTAAGCAAAAGCGGGTGTAGATTTGACCCGACTTGAGGAGTAAACAGCGTGGCAGTTGAAAAAATTCAAGTTCCTGATCTTGGCAGTGATGACGCAGTTGAGGTCATCGAGGTGCTGGTCAAGATTGGCGACAAAGTAAGTGAAAATGATTCACTGGTCGTGCTTGAAAGCGATAAAGCAGCAATGGAAATTCCGTCACCCAAAAGTGGCATCGTCAAGCAGGTGCTGGTCAAAGTAGGCGATCAAGTTAAACACGGCGCGGATCTAGTCGCACTGGAAACAGGCGCTGTTGCTGTGGCGAGCAAACCAGTGCCCACTCCCGCAGCACCAGTTGCTGCAAAAGAAATAGTCAAAGCAGCAGTGCCTACGTCAGTAGCAAAAAATGTAAGCATCTCATCCATACAGGCTATAAAAGTACCTGACTTGGGTGATGCGCATGAAGTAGAAGTGATTGAAATTCTAGTCAAAGTGGGTGATGTAATTCAAGTCGAAGCAGGATTAGTCACGCTCGAAACGGACAAGGCTGCTATGGACGTGCCGTCACCGGCAGCTGGCAAAGTAGTGGCGATCAAAATAAAACTGGGCGACAAAGTGTCCGCCGGTTCGATCATTCTCGATTTAGAAACCAGCGCAGTTCCGCAACAAGTTGATACACCTGCAGCTGTTCCTGTAGCTGTTCCCGCTGCGCCAACAGCATCAGTGCCAATAACAAGTACTGCTCCAATAATGGTTTCTGGCACAGCCAATTCCGTCGATGTTTATGCTGGCCCTGCGGTCCGAAAACTAGCGCGTGAACTAGGTGTTGATCTTGCTCTGGTGGCAGGCAGTGGTGGTAAAAATCGTATCGTTAAAGAAGATATACAAGGCTTTGTTAAGTCACATCTGCAAAATGGAAAGGCTGCGATACAAACTGCAACTACTGGTTACGGCATACCGCCTATTGAAGATATTGATTTCAGCAAGTTTGGTGCTGTCGAAGAATTAGAGTTGAGTAAGTTGCATCGCGTAACTGCGCAAAATATGGCGCGCAACTGGCTCAATGTGCCACACGTCACCCAATTTGATGAGGCTGATGTGACTGATCTGGAAGAGTTCCGCACAGCGCAAAAAAGTCTTGCCGATAAAAAAGGAATTAAACTTTCTCCACTACCTTTTATTGTAAAAGCGTGCGCACAAGCCTTGCATGAATACCCTCAGTTTAATGTGTCGTTACATTCATCTGGCACCAAATTAATCCACAAAAAATATATCCACATTGGTGTGGCGGTTGCAACTCCTGCAGGCTTGATGGTGCCAGTAATTAAAAATGTCGATCAAAAATCAATTTGGCAAATCGCAAACGAAATTGCCGTTCTCAGCACCAAAGCCAAAGATCGCAAGCTGACTCGCGAAGATATGGAGGGTGGTTGTTTTACGATATCCAGTCTGGGCAATATTGGCGGTACAGGGTTTACCCCTATCGTAAATGCACCGGAAGTGGCGATCCTAGGCGTTTCTAAAGCGGCCATAAAACCGGTTTACAAAAATGGTGTCTTTGTGCCGCGCACCCTGTTGCCGTTTGCCCTGTCCTACGATCACCGTGCGGTGAATGGAGTCGATGGTGGCATGTTCTGTACTTATTTGGCAGGTTTGCTCAGTGATATTCGGCTGCTGATTCTCTAGTCGGGAGGAAACAACAATGCCAACTTTTGACATTATTTCAGAAGTGGACATCCACGAACTAACTAATGCGGTTGATCAAGCCAGTCGTGAAATTGGCACCCGTTTCGATTTCAGAGGGGCGGATGCTTGCTTTGAACTAGCCGAGAGTGTTGTCACCATGACTGCACAATCAGAGTTCCAGATAGATCAGATGCTGGAAATTTTGAAAGGCAAAATGATCAAGCGCCAAATTGATATCAGCTGTATCAAACTGGACGACATTGTGCTGATGGGGAAAAAGGCCATACAAAACGTAACAGTACAGCAAGGTATCGAAGCCGACATAGGCCGTAAAATTGTCAAACATGTAAAAGACCTGAAAATGAAAGTACAAATTGCCATTCAAGGTGACAAGTTACGTGTGACTGGAAAAAAACGCGATGACTTGCAAGACGTAATGGCAGTACTGCGCAAAGGTGAATTCGGAGTGCCACTGCAATATGACAACTTTCGAGATTGAGTTTGGTCGATTGATTTTTTAGAAGGCTGCTTCGCTCTTACAAGGTGCATTGAAAATAGAGCGCGGAGACTTTTATTCTTCGCATACAAATCCCATGATGCTGCAAACGAGCCTTGGAGCTGAATCTGCTACCTGCCCTGTGAGACTTATAATGCGTTTTATTTTTCTGCTATTTATCATACTGCCCATTGCAGAATTCATGCTGCT
>CAIMTR010000154.1 GCA_903844415.1 uncultured Gammaproteobacteria bacterium | reverse complement strand
GCTGCCCAGACTCAGGAGAACTAACCATGAACAACTTACGCCTCGCAGTTATTACGCTCGCCATTTCAGTTGCTACTTTGGTTTGTAACAACAAGGCGCTGGCCCATCATTCTTTTTCGGCGGAGTACGACTCCGAAAAACCTGTCAACTTTACTGGCACCATTACCGAAATGAAATGGTCCAATCCCCATGGCTGGATTTATGTAGATGTTAAAGATGAAGCTGGCATCGTGACCAACTGGGCGCTCGAAACCAGTGCTGCCAACGGGTTGATTCGACGCGGCTGGCGTAAAGAAGATTTGCCTGCTGGCACCGTGGTACTTGTTGAAGGATGGCAAGCCCGCAATGGTACTGCAGCAGCAAATATTTCTTCTATTACCTTTACCGATGGTAAAAGATTGTTTGCAGGCACGTCTAATTCACAAGCACCAGCGCAGTAAAACTAGCGCAGAACAATAAATCTCTCAGATTGTTGAACCCTCGGAGGCTCCACTATGTTCAGGCTTGCTACCCGTGCTGTTATTTTCGTCTCTTTGGTTTTGGTTGCTTGTGCTCCCGCAGTTGATAACACCACCCCTGCGCCAGATACAGCGGTTACCACAAGCCCTGCAACAATTTTAGGATCAGGTATTGAGCAGCAGTATTTTGCTGCTGACATTAGTCCAGGGGATGATTTTTACCAGCATGTAAACGGCACCTGGCTGACCACTACAGCAATTCCTGCAGATAAATCTAACTATGGTTCCTTCACTGTTCTTGACGATGAGGCGCAGGAAAACTTACGCACTATTATAGAAACTGCTGCAGATGCAGATAACGCCATTGGTTCAGACAGTCAGAAAGTAGGCGATTTTTTTCGCAGTTTTTTGGATGAGTCGACATTAGAGACGTTGGGTGCTGAGCCTTTGCAAGCTGCGTTGACCCAAATTTCCAATCTCAGCAACAAACAAGATTTGCTGGTGCTGTCTGCAGAACTCAATCGTATTGGCGTGCAGATGCCGACGGGTTTCTACATCAGCAATGATGAAAAACAATCCGACCAATATATTACTTATCTTGCGCAGTCTGGGCTGGGTTTGCCAGATCGTGATTGGTATCTGGAGTTGGACAATACTACTTATCAACAAGCTCGCACGGCTTACAACGCCTACATCAGTAAAGTTATGACGCTAGCGGGCTCGGCACGCGCAGATCAAATAGCGGCATCAGTAATGGCCATCGAAAACCAAATCGCCACTGCCCATTGGGACAAAGTGCAAAACCGACAGGCCGATCTGCTCTACAACAAACGCTCCCTGAACGAATTAGTTAGCATGGCCCCGGCTATCGATTGGGCCGCTTTTATGCAGGCGCTGGGCGTGGATGAAACCAGCTATGTAGTACAACAGCCCAGTTTTATTGAAGCATTTAACACCATATGGGACACCACCGAGCTGTCAGCGTGGCAGGATTATTTCAGTTTTAAATTAGTGGATGCCTTCGCCGCTTATATGAGTGATGCCTTTGTGCAGGCGCAGTTTGATTTTGAAGGTCGTGTGCTCAATGGCCAGCAGGAGTTGGAGCCACGCTGGAAGCGCGGCGTTGGCTCAGTGGATGCTGCGCTCGGTGAAGTGGTTGGCAAAATTTATGTAGAAAACTATTTTCAGGAAACTTCCAAAATTCGTATGGACCAGTTGGTGGAAAACCTGCGTGCAGCTTTTAAAGTTGGCATACAAGAACTGGCCTGGATGACACCTGCCACCAAAGAACAAGCGCAAGACAAGCTCGCTAAATTCAACACCAAGATTGGCTATCCAGATTCGTGGAAAGATTATGCGGCATTGTCTGTGGATGCTTCTGATCTGGTAGGCAATGTCATGCGGTCGCGCCGGGTTGAGCATGAGCGCGAAATAAAAAAATTGGGTCAGCCCATCAATCGTGATGAATGGTTCATGACACCGTATACCGTCAATGCTTATTACAACCCGCCTATGAACGAAGTAGTATTTCCGGCCGCTATTTTGCAGCCGCCATTTTTTAATGTGGCTGCCGATGATGCCGTTAATTACGGTGCAATTGGCGCCGTAATAGGCCATGAATTTAGTCATGGTTTTGACGATCAAGGTCGCAAATATGATGGAGACGGCAATTTGCGCGACTGGTGGACTGAAGCTGACGCTACTGCATTCTCGGAACGTGCCAATCAACTAGCGGCGCAATACAACCAGTTTGAAGTGTTGCCTGGAAAATTTCTTAATGGCGAATTTACCTTGGGTGAAAATATCGGTGACCTTAGCGGCCTGGCAGTTGCCTACAAAGCCTACCTTTTGTCTTTGAATGGCGCCCAAGCACCAGTGTTGGATGGATTCACTGGTGAGCAAAGGTTTTTTATTGGTTGGGCGCAAGTGTGGCGCAGGTTATATCGGGATGAAAATCTCCAGTTGCGAATTTCCACCGATCCGCATTCTCACAGCGCAGCCCGCACTAATGGAGTGTTGCGCAACTTTGATGCCTGGTACACGGCTTTTGATGTACAGCCCGATGCTTTGATGTATATACCTCCCGAGCAGAGGGTCAAACTTTGGTGAAAGGCACGTTTTCTTGTGTGAGGTCAGGCACTTTTCAATAATAAGGGCGTAGATTGTGCAAAAATATCGAATATGGAAGCATGTGTTGCCGTCTCTTTGTTAAGGGACCGATTAAGTTTTTGTTGTGTTTTACATTAAAATCCAACCATGAGATCATTGTTCTTCGCCTATCGAAAATATTTTCATTTTTTTTTTCAACTCAACTCAACTCAACTCAACTCAACTCAACTCAACTCTCGATGGCGATGGGGAAAT
>CAIMTR010000153.1 GCA_903844415.1 uncultured Gammaproteobacteria bacterium | reverse complement strand
GGCACCCGAATCTGGCACAGTACAAGAGTAAGAGACCAAATACTGCCCACCACTATAGGCAGTTGTGGGTGTCGCGCAAGTAGCACCTGATCCAGCGAAACTGACACCTGCCGCCAAAGCGGCATTGGCAACTGAAGAGATGGCGGTAATATTAAAGCTGCCACTAACTGTAAGGGGAGTAGCGGTGCGGCTACAGGTATAATTTTGATTACTTATGTTGGCAGTGAGAGCGGTAAAGGTTTGTGATTTACTAACAGGACTGCTACACGCTATTTTGGCGTCAGTGGTTGCTGCAATAGCGCCGGTCCAGCCGGCACCCGAATCTGGCACAGTACAAGAGTAAGAGACCAAATACTGCCCACCACTATAGGCAGTTGTGGGTGTCGCGCAACTAGCACCTAATCCAGCGAAACGGACACCTGCCGCCAAAGTGGCATTGGCAGGTGAAGAGATGGCGGCAATATTAAAGCTGCCAGTAATTGCAAGCGAAGTAGAGTTGCGGGTGCAGCTATAATCCTTTCCGGTTTGGTTTGCCTTAATAGCGCTATAACTTATCCGTGTAGAGTTACAAGTTATTGGGGATACAGCGGTTACATCAATAGCGCCAGTCCAACCTGCGCCTTCATCTGTCACATAACAATCGTAACTGGCCGTATAGTCCGATCCACTGTGGACAAAAGCGAGTGCAGAGCAATTAGCAGAGCCAGCCGGGGTAGCGATGCTGCTTCTGGCCATCAAAGTAGTGTTGCTAGCGCTTAAAGGGGCGGAAATACTGATGTTGCCACTGACTTTAAGGCGCGTGGGAAGAGTGCAGGCATAATTTTCGTTAGTGCGGTCTGCAGTGACTGCGGTATAGGTTTTTTTATTAATAAGGCAAGATATTGTGGGGTTATAGGTTACTTGAGTATAACCATTCCAACCATTGCCCCAGTCAAACACATCACATTGGTAGGTTGCCCGATAAGAGCCGCTACTGTAACTAAAAGGGGATGTTAAACAATTACCAGGACCGTCTGAGGTGAAGGCGCTAAAGCTTGTCATCAACGCGGTGTTGGCAAGGCCTTGAGTGGCTGAAACGCTGATGGCGCCACTGACTATATGTCGCAAGGAGGGTGGGTCCGATGGGTCGTAAGGACACGTCGGGCCATGACCAAAAAGGGCAGTGTCATAATCATCCAGATTGTTATTGTTGAGGCAGATAAAATCGACCGGCATATTTCTGAACAAGGCGCCCGCCACATTGCTGATCGTGGCATCTGTTTGGGTCATGATACTGGTCCTGTTACCTTGCATTTTGCAGTCGGCACTATCATTCGAGGACATTGAGCCAACCACAAAATTATGCCCAGTGAGGGTGATACTGTCTTTTATGCCCTGAGTGTAATACCGCACTTGTCGAGTGCCAACGCCGGGCAGCAGCTGTTTGTTGAAGGTGAGGCCTGGCGTGGTATTTGTGAGGTCGTGTTTGTACAACATGCCACGATAGGCTCTGCGGCTGGCGATAATCGGAGCCTCCCATGCATTTAAGGAGACTGGGTCGCCGATACACAGTCGGTCATTGGATTTAAGGCCGCCGGCAAGGATAACCCCTATATTGCCATGCCAGCCGCCACCCAAATAGCAGGTATAGTCAAAATATGTGTAATCGCCTCTAGCCGTGCTGACAGTTGAGGTGGTGGTTGGCGTCACTACAGTAGTAATTCCTTGGGCTGTTGTGTAGTAGCGCGCGCAGTAGGCGGCATCACTAGCCGCGATATACACTTCACCTGGCGTCAACTGCCTCTGGGAAGTTTTATCGATATAAACTCTCCCTCTAATCTTGACGAAAGCTATACAGCTGCCGCCGTCAGTTTGGCAGGCCTGTGCAAGGGTAAGCACAATCTGACTATCAGCCGCCACCAGCTTGGATTCAGTGCCGCTGTTAAAAATAGAAGTACCGTCTCCATTGCTGATGAGAACGGCATCGGCAGGCGCGGTGCCTTCCCCCAGTCTGGCGCGTCCGGTGGGAGCATCTACTAAACTTGGAGAAGCTGCTAAAGCCGTGTCACCCAAACTGCGGGGAGCTACAAATGACAGTTTGGTGGCAAGACGGACATCTTCGTTATCACCATCGGCGTTGGTCCAAGCTACATTGACAACCAGATCCTTGGTGGATCCATTTGCTGAAATACTTTCTGTGCGGCTGAATACTGCGGTTACGCCCGTAATACTAGTGGTGTTAGCGAAACCAACGGTGGCCGCGTAGAGTGTATCAAACTGGCCTTGGGTGGCCGCAGAATTGGTGTAGTTGCGCATGGCTTCAATTCTGGATTGTGCGATGGAAAGTGCTTCGGCGTGTGTTTTGTTGTTCTGGCTCTGCCCGGTTATCACATTCTGTAGGGTGGCAACGCCGAGCACGCCAACCGTCAGCACACCCAAGGTGACCAAAATTTCAATCAGGCCAAAGCCCTTATTTTTTCTAAATGAAATGTTAATAGCCTGTGTTCCGCATTAGTTAAAAATCTCGCCAAGAACCTGCGCTGCCCGTAGATGCTCCGGCGGCAGCGGTGCCGGCCAGCACCGAGGATGAAAACCAGATATCAAGACTGCCACTCATTGTGCTCTCGGAATCACCAGCCACCACCATGGCGCCATACACCGTGGTATTACCAACGATGGATACCTTACCGGTGATATATACAATGCCATAAAACTGTGAATTCCCCGTGAAGGTTGCATCGCCGTTTACAATGATGATGCTTGGTTTTGTTTTGGTTGTTGTACAACGGTTGTTACCATTCACGGCAGTGGTACAACCAACGGTCATGCCATTAAAAGTAGTATTACCCTCCACCCAGATCACTTCATGAGTGGCTAGGTCGGCATCCCTTTTAGCATTAGAAGGCACAGTATCAATGGTTACCTGTGAAGCACGGTAAACTGAAGAGTTAGTCCCAAAAAAACTCCTAAACATCTCTTCTGAGGTCAAACTGCCAAGACTGGAATCGTTTTCTATTACATCCACACCAGTACCTAATTTATTTGAGGTAGTAACAAGTGTGCAGGTTAAGGGCACATCCATACAAGCCGGATAGCCGGCAGCACCAATATCCGGCACTTCAGTCTTGGTGGAGTTGTTGGAGCCTAGGTCAATATCACCGCCACTCCAGATAGTGCTATGACCTTCATTATTATGCACTGTGGCAGACCCACCAATGGTTAAGGCACTTTTGCTGATGATTGGGTTGGCGGGCGCGTTTGGCAAGGGGTTTATGGTTGCCATCGACTGGGTGATGGTGTGATTGGCGCTGCGGTCGTCACTGAAACCTTGTGCGGAAATTAGTATGGAGGTCAAATCACCTGGCGGTGCGTCGGTGGTCACTGTTACACTGCCTGCGCCAATGGTTGCAGTGTTGGTATCACCAGTACCATCAGCATTTGTATCAAACACAGGGTCAATGATTGTATTCTGATCCACATCAGGATCGTTTTTTAAATATGCCAAAGCTGCAACCATGCCCGCCTCGGCAGCTTCAAACGCCTGTTTGGCCCGTGCTTCGTTATTGGAGATTTTTTGCTCCATAAGTATGGCTTTGGTTACGTTTATTGTGACCAGCGTGCTTAACATTAAGATGGTTAGCGACACCACCAAAGTAATCGCGCCATGTTGTCCGTTATGGCTATTGATCGTGCGCCTTTTATCAAGCAATGCATTGGGCATTAGCGAACCCTAACCCAGTCATTGCGAACCCGAACATTTTGAGTTAGTGACAAACGCACGAAATCATCGTTGGTAAGATTACCCGCCACAGTAATGGCTAGCTGGCGTGTTTCTACAGTGATGTTACCACTGCCGTCGATAGGCAGTGGCAAGTCGTAACAATCATACTCTTCGATATTGTCCACAGTTCTATTGAGGTCATCATCAATTGTGTTGGGCTCTCTGGTGTTTAAACATTCAGAAGCGCCTTGGTCAAAATTGAGAGTAGTGATAGTGACAAAGTCCTTATCAGTCAGATCGCTCCAAGTATTATTTTGGTCGGCACAGGTGTCAGGATCAGCGGCATTGCCTACGGTGCGCATTTGCGCAACTCCATCTTTCAGTCTAAAGCCAATGAGTTCTGCGGTATCGACAATGCCATCTTTATCTAAATCATATGAAAGTACGATGCACGAGCCACTGCCGGTTGCGGTGGCCTGCTGGTTGCTTGCGGTGGAGTTATAAACTTCCATGGCGGTAAGATCTTTTTTATTAAAAAGATTGGTAGTCGGGTCTGTAGATACAGTGGAAGTGTAGCCTGCGCGACGTATTTCGCCGACCATCAAACTCATCAAGGTGGATAATTCTTGATTCAATTTGCTGCTTGCCAGCGTATTTACCGTGCTGGTGTAGTTGCCCAGATAACCGAGCAGCATGGAGCTGATAACCGTCATGCTTAGCGCAATCGTGATCATCAGCTCAGTTAACGTAAATCCTGACTGTTTTTTTTTGCGCACAGTCAACATGCCCCGTAATTTTTAATAGAATCGTCAGGTGAACAAATGCTGACTCGACCCAATCTGCTCACGTTTATGCGCAGCTGTTTGCCGCTACTGTTTTCCAGTTTAATTTGTCCAGAACTAGCCATACCGCGCACAGAATCAAAGAGAAATTGCGTGGTGCCACTAGAAAAGTTAGCTATATCCATGCTCATGTCATCATGATCGTCACTGGTAAATCGCATTAACACCATATCGGCATCATTATCTGCACCATCACCATCATCAACAATAATCACACAAGCATCAGTTTCGGTAGGATCTGTTTCAGCTGCCACACACTCGCTATTTAGACTGATACCATATTCCCAGCTGCTTGTGCCATCCACTGCAAAGTTTGCATAAACGGTTTGACTGCGGGTCACTGCTTCTGAGCGCGCCTGCTGCAAATGCCCAAATACTTGTTCTGCCAAACCCACCAACTTTTGATTGTCGCCAAAGGTGCTTAAACTGGGCATCGCTACCGTGATCATAATAGCCAAAATTGACATGGCAATCAGTATCTCTAGCAGTGTGACTCCAGATGAATAGCGATGGGGTATGGAGGATGGCATCATAAAAGTGTATTCAATTTCCTTGAGCAGGACAAAATTTCAAAACTTTGAAGGCCGCCAGTGCTAGAGATGTCTTATAGCAAGCTACCAATATATGATTGTTAGCCTAGCGGTTTCAACTTCGAGGATCTTAACAGCTTAACGAGTAAGTGCCGCTAATACTCCTTTGTTTAGTGCTTACAATATTTTGTCATGCGAGCCTACTTTAACAGACTTTTCTGCAGCCCTTAGCAACATGCTGCGTCGCGCTATTAGCGCCACCATCTATCCTACTACCTACCCCGCTATCTACCCCACTATCAACCCCACTATCAACCCCTAGTCTATTCAACTATATTTGTGGGGTTGGTACACAAGGGAGTGCCTTTGTGCATAAAAATAATATCCCACCACAAGACCATACAAAAATGAGATCAACCCAAGAAGACCGTAAATTACGGCGCATTATTTTAGCTACATCCATGGGCACGGTGTTTGAAGCCTACGATTTCATTCTTTTCGGTTCGATGGCGCCCATTATTTCCGCGCATTTTTTTTCGGGCTTGAATGAGACTGCAGCGTTTATTTTTTCGCTGTTGGTGTTTGCTGTGGGCTATTTCATACGACCCTTGGGTGCTTTAGTTTTTGGCAGCATGGGGGATAGGTCAGGACGCAAGAAAGCATTTTTGATCACCATCATCTTGATGGGATCTGCGACCGTGGGTATCGGGCTTTTGCCTACCTATAAGTCGGTGGGAATTCTCGCGCCGATTCTGCTGATCATTTTGCGTCTAATTCAAGGTTTGGCGTTTGGGGGTGAATATGGGGGTGCAGTGGTATACACCGCCGAACATGCTCCAGTTGCCAAACGGGGTTATTACGTGGGATGGATTCAAGCAGCCGCTGCCTTTGCGTTATTCATGTCGTTTCTGATTATTTATGTCACGCGCACTGCACTCGGAGAACAGAATTTTCTGGACTGGGGCTGGCGCATTCCATTTCTGCTGTCGTTCTTTTTATTGATTATATCTGTCTGGATTCGTTTAAATTTGGATGAGTCACCAGTATTTAAGCAGATGTTGGCCGAAGGAAAAGCGGCAAAACAGCCATTAAAAGAAGCGTTTGGCGAATGGAAATATCTGAGATTATTGTTATTGGCTTTGTTTGGTTT
>CAIMTR010000152.1 GCA_903844415.1 uncultured Gammaproteobacteria bacterium | reverse complement strand
TGCCCGGCAGTTGCACCTATCACAGTGCTGACAGAAGCGATTATTAATCGTTACGTGCTAGACATGCGTGCTATAGATCACAATCGTCAAAAACTGCTGGCGATACCTGGTTTGGCGCACAAAATTGCTGAGGTATTTAACGAACACCCTGCAGATAGTAGCGGGGGTGATCCGGACTTTATGCTTTACAGCGGTGGATTTTTCGATACTCATGACAAACGTGCCATGGAAAAAATGCGCACAATGTCGTCCACACAATTGGCAAGCTTACCGTTTTCTTTCCACGATTCACGTTTGCCTGAAATGTTATTCCGGTACCGTGCTCGTAACTATCCACAGACGCTTACTGCTGAAGAACAACAACGTTGGATGGTTTACTGTCGTCAACACTTGTTAGGTGAAGCGCCTGGCGCAGGTGTGTCCATGGCCGAGTTTGCCACCAGGCTCGCGAATATTACCGAGCCCCTGCCAACCCAGTTGAGAGCAAGCCTCAAAGCTTATGCCGAGCAACTGCGTCAACAGTTTTTAATTTCATAGGCGACTGGTTTCCAAACTATTAAAATTCTTCTAAACATCTACCTGTTGGTTCGTAAGGGCTCGCACAGGGAGTCAGGGCTATAACTTAAAGTGACCTGAAGGAAAAGAGATAAATCTTTCGTTGAGTGCATAAACCCATCTATTGGACTGTCATTGGCTTCTATGCCAATCAGGTCGTCGAAAACTCCACCTGGGCCTTCACTCAGATCCACTTCGTACATCGGATCTGGGTCAAGCCTAGCCATGCAGTAACTTTCCATAGTCTTTTGCCTATTGTGAGGCATCTGCATAGAATGATCTTCTGGTTGGTGCGGGAACTCCTTTGTGGCAATAGACATACATAATTTTGACGATATAAGACCTTATCGCGACGAAGAGGTCAGAGGTGTGTTGGCTGGTCTGCTGAAAGATCTTCAATTGTCACGGTCGCTGGCAAAATTTCGGTATCCGAGTTGGTATCGCTGGTTTCCCATCCCCATAACACTGCTAGTGCAACTGGCGTTGAAAAAAGAGTTGCGGCATGTCAATACTGTTCGTGAAGTACAAATCATCATTGAGAAATACCTCGACAAACTTATTGAAACTACCACTACAAGTCTGACGCAAAGTGGAGTGGAGCTGCTCGATAACAAAAAACCCTATCTCTTCATTAGTAATCACCGTGACATCACCATGGATCCGGCGCTGGTCAATTACATGTTGTATCACCACGGCAAGGACACCATGCAAATAGCAATTGGCGATAATCTCCTCAAGCGTCCGTTTCTGAGTAGTTTGATGAAACTGAACAAGAGTTTTACCGTTAAACGTTCGCTACAAGGGCGTGCCAAACTGACCGCAAGCAAACAACTGTCGGCCTACATTAAGCATTGTATTGAGCTGGGCGAGAATGTGTGGATTGCCCAGCGTGAAGGTCGTGCTAAAGATGGCATCGACAAAACAGAGTCGGCCATAATCAAGATGTTGCCATTGGCCAGTCGCGAAGCACCTAACCAGGAAACACTTGCCGCAGCGCTTAATCAGCTCAATATAATACCGGTAGCAATCTCCTATGAGTTTGATCCGTGTGATGGTGCCAAGGCAGCAGAATTACACGCCAAAGCTACCACTGGCTCCTTCGTGAAAGATGAAAATACAGACATGCAAAGTATACTCACTGGCATTGTTGGTAATAAGGGCTCAATTCACGTGAGTTTTGGCAAATGTCTCGTGATCAATGATGCAGCGACGGCCGATGATGTGGTCGACCTTATCGATGCTCAGATTATCAACAACTATCATTTACATCTGGTGAATTACCTAGCGCTCGAAATAATTCAACCCTTGTTTATGGATTTCAACACCTTGCCAAATCTGTTTGCGGTCAGTGTTGCAGACGTCACACAAAAACGGCAGGAATTTGTCCATCGTCTGCAAACACTTGCACCGGTTTTACAGCCTTTCGTATTGAACATGTATGCCAATCCAGTAATCCGTAAAGCAGAAATGCAGTCTCGCTCGCTCGCGCATGGAATGTAATGCTGTCTGATGATCTAAAACTAAAAATACAGTCCACCTATTCGCTGTTGCTGGAACGCAAGGGTTTACAAACTCGTCCGGGCCAGAAACGGATGATTGCGGAAATTGCACGCACCTTGTCGACAGTGGCGATGGACGCCGAGGGTCATCGTAGTGCAGCAGAACCTGGGGTGTGTGTGGTGGAAGCCGGTACCGGTACTGGTAAAACACTGGCCTACCTGGTGGCAGCACTGCCGGTTGCCCAAGCGCTCAATAAAAAACTGATAATTGCTACTGCTACTGTTGCCTTGCAGGAACAGGTGATCTTAAAAGACATTCCGGATTTACAGCGCAACAGTGATTTGCAATTCACTTATGCCTTGGCAAAGGGGCGAGGGCGTTATTTGTGTCTGGCCAAACTGGACAATGCGCTGCGGGCCAACAGCAGCAGTGATGCAATGCGCGATTTATTCAAAGTGGAGTTATACGATCCGGCCACGGTTAATCGGGCCTTGTATGAACGTATGCTAGAAAGTTTGAATCAGGGCGACTGGCAGGGTGATCGCGACGACTGGACTGAAGTGCTGGAAGACGATCACTGGCGAGCAGTGGCGGTGGAAAAAGGTCAGTGTGCTTTTAATCGCTGCGCTTATTTTGCGACCTGCTGTTATTTTCGCAGTCGCGATAATCTAGATAAAGTAGATTGTATTGTTGCCAATCACGATCTGGTGTTATCCGATCTGGCCCTTGGGGGTGGCATCATATTGCCAGCGCCGGCCGACTCCATTTATATTTTTGATGAAGCACATCAATTACCAGGTAAAAGTATTTCGCATTTTTCCCATTTCGTAAAATTGCACAGTACCGGCAAGTGGCTGGAACAACTAATGGGCATTACCTCACGCCTTGCCCAGGAAATACAAAACAAAGGCTCTCTGGCAACCTTGCTTCTTCAAGCTGCCGAGCTGGCTCAGTCAGTAGGGCACAGTCTGCAGCGTAACTATGTTTTGTTCGAACAATTTACCGACAAGGCAGAATCAGCTTCATCGCGTGGTGATGTTACGCAATATGTTTTTGTAAGTGGCGTTGTAGATAAATCCGTGTGTGCTTTGGTGCAATTACTTAGTAACGAATTTCACGATCTGTGGGCGAAACTGGGCAAAATCACCGAACTCACCAAACAATATCTGGAAGAAGAGCATGGTGAACTGGATCGACAACAGGCAGAAACTTGGTTTCCCTTGTTTGGATCGGCGCAGATGCGTGCTGAAGCTGCTGCCAGTTGCTGTCGGCATTTTGCCCGCGCGGATCCCTCTGATCTAACACCCACTGCGCGTTGGTTAACATTCAATGCAAATAAGGGCGAGTTGGAAATAACTCTGTCTACCAGCCCGGTGCTCGCTGCAGAATCTTTACAGGAATATCTGTGGGAAGAATGTTTTGCAGCAGTACTTACGTCGGCCACGTTAACTACGATGGGCAATTTCAAGTTTTTACAACAACGTTGTGGTTTGCCTGACTCTACTGCCTTTCATCGTATTGCTAGCCCTTTTAGTTACCAAGAAGCTGCTACTCTTCGAATTCCGAAGTCGGGATTCGATCCATCTGATAATGCAAAACATACTCAGGCTATTACGGACTTGCTACCCAAACTGTTGCAAAAAAAGAGTGGAGCATTGGTCTTGTTCAGTTCGCGTCGGCAACTATTAGATGTATTGGCCGGACTACCACCGTTATTTCGCTTGCAGGTGTTGGCACAGGATGATTATTCCAAACAGGAAATAATGCGAATTCACCGTGCCACAGTCGACAAGGGCCAGGCCAGTATTATTTTTGGACTGGCTAGCATGGCAGAAGGGATCGACTTACCCGGCGCTTATTGCACCCATGTGGTGATCGCAAAAATTCCCTTTCCGGTACCCAACGACCCGGTGGATGCTACACATGGCGAATGGGTCAAGGCGCAAGGCCGCAATCCATTTCAGGAAATCAGTGTGCCAGAAGCAGCATTACGTTTGATTCAAGCCAGTGGACGGTTGTTACGGCAGGAAACTGATACCGGCACCATCACGATTCTGGATGAACGCTTGCTCACACGTTCTTATGGCCGCGCGATTCTGGATTCGTTACCGCCCTATTTGCGCGAAACATTTTAGGTAAAGATTAATCAAAGTGATATCGTCGCTTGGAAGGATTTAACCGTAGGAAACGTAGCATCATAAATTAGTCATAAGAAACCATATAAAAGGGGCAATACATGAATAAAACGATGACACTGTTATTGACACTAGGCCTTACCAACAGCGCTTTTGCACAGGCGCCATCATCTACATTCGATCGTGGCAGCAGCCTGCAGGTTTGGCAAACTACCGATTATCAAGCGATGCTTAGCAGCTGTGCTAAGCCGCCGCAATCTTTCAGAATCGGTGGCGCTGGTGCTAATGCGACAACCGAAGAACCACCAGCTCCCGCAATGCCAGTGGCCAACGCCATTCCCGACATTATCGATGGTGACCAGCAGTGGCGTGTGGTCTGGGCTTGGCAGGGTAATAATGCCGACGGTCCTATTGCCGGTGAAAACGGCTTGCTGTTGTTCGCCAACCAAGATGCCAGCAATGTGATGCAACTGGATCCGACCACTTCCCTCGCTCAAATAATTCATAACGACACCAATACCGGCGGCTCTGTGTCGCGTAGCAAGAACGGCGCGCTGTTTTTGGGTATGCGCGGGTTACACTCGGGAATCATGCAACTGGAACCGGAACGCAAGATTATCGCTGACACCATTAATGGAGAGCCCTTCGATTGCACTGGCGGTGTTGTGAATGATATTTCTGCTGATAGCAAAGGGGGCGTCTATATTGCTGTGTCCGGTGCGGGGGTGTATTACGCTGACAAAGAGGGCGTGATCACTCAATATGGTACTGCAGTGAGTGGGGCCAACGGCATCATCCTCAGCCCGAAAGAAGACGTTCTTTATGTCACCAATGGCCCAATGCTGGTGGCTTTCGATGTGGGGGCAAATGGAGTTCTTACCAATCAGCGTGACTTTGCCGCGTTGAGTGGTGGCGGCGACGGATCTGCTGTGGACAATGAAGGCCGCATCTATGTTGCCGCCGGTTCCGCCGTTAATGTCATTTCACCAGCAGGCGAAGTGCTGGGTGTTATTCCTGGCCCCTCGGGACTACATGGCGTGGCTTTCGGCGGTGCAGACAAGCGTACGCTGTTCGGCATCGTGTTTTACGGCGGTTGGGGCACTGTAACCGCAAGAAACCAAGTCGTGGCTATTGATATTCTGTCTCAGGGTTATCTCGGCCGCGCCAAATAAAATATTGTAGTCAGAGTCCGAATGACACTGACTTTAGCAATCGTCATCCCGGTGCATACCGGGATGGGCCCCTAATACAAAGTTTAACTACAAATTCACCGGATTCCGGCCTGCACCGGAATCACTAGTTAGTTTGAAAGCCGACTAAGTCAGTACCATTCGTGTCGGAGTCGATTTGGTTGCGGGTTACTTCTGCCGGCCTGCAAAACCGGGTGTCAGCATAGGAATGG
>CAIMTR010000151.1 GCA_903844415.1 uncultured Gammaproteobacteria bacterium | reverse complement strand
CATTTTAAAGTGAGGCAGTTCAAAATGTCCAAACATGTACTTGGCACTCATTTTTGGAATCTTTTTATGGTCATCTCCGACCAGCCACGGGGCAATCACAACATCTCCGTCCTGGAACCAGTCGTTGACAATCTGAATGTTGGGTATGTGCTTGGCCCATTCTGTACTGTAAATATCGCGCTTGTCACGATAGTACAGGTCGTGATTGCCTGGAATAAAGTAAAAACGATCAAATGCCGCTGACAACTTTTCCAGACTACGCAGACTATACTGCAAGGTCTGCATGTTGATGGCCGCACGTTGGTGGCTCCAATCGCCAAGGAACATGCCAGTTTCACACCCGTTGTCTCGAGCCGTTGCAATAAACCAATCAATAAAATCACTACAGTCTTGATTGTGTTGTAGGCTATTTGATTTTAGGCCAAAGTGGATGTCGGTACAGACTGCTACTTTTTTAAATAGACTCATAGATTATAGTATACAGGAGTAAAACGAGTTTTGCAACCCGTCTGGCTAAGTCTCGTTATTGTATTCGGAAATATCAATATTTGTAACTACTGCACCAAAGTTAGGATTCTTTTTGCCAGCGTTCTGACGAGTCCACGATGGATTAAGCCCAGCTTGTTCTAACATGTCATCACGAATGTTTTGATTTTTCTTTTCTAAATTGAGAATCCTAGTAAAACTGTTAGTGATAGCAGCAGTGTAGTAAGCAAAAGGATTCTGAGATTTACTTTCGTCGAACTGTAATCCAATTTGGCTAAGTTGTAGTAGTGCTTGTCCGCGCATTTCCTCATTGTAGGTATAGCCACGCCAGTTGCTACGAGTAGCATAACGTTCGCATAATTTCATGTACATGGTGGCCAAGGTGCGTGTGGCTTGGCCGTGGTCCTTTGAGAATTCACCTGTTTCAAAATCACCAATCCAATGACTCTTGCCCACCTGGAACGGTTGTTTGTTTTCATCCAAGCGATAGTGATAAAATGGCGGAAAGTTCAATCGAACATGCTTTTCGTCCAGCACCGGAACATCCAGCAATTCTGCCAACGGATCTTCTTCTGCATCTAATTCTAGTTCAAAAATGTCTTCTATTTTTTTCTTTTTTGCCGCAGTTTTGGGCACTTTTTTAGGCGCCATTGGTATGTGCTCCCAACAAGTGATGCGGAACACTAGATCCGTATTGGCAATTTTTTTAGGGTCCACAATGATGCCTTCGCGTTTTAATCTGTCAGCCCGGTTGCGACGAGCTTCAGCAATGGTACGCTGATTAATTTTGGCCAGAGTAGGCAAAATGATATCATACTGATGATCTGTTACTGGATCTAGGTATGCGCAGTAGGTATTTTTGCTAAGATGTATTTGTTTTAAGATATCTCTGTTGTTGAGATAATTGGTTTTTGCTGGTGTTCTTGTGGGTGTAGTTGACACTAACGAATCTCCTAATAGTATATTTATTGTAGCATAAAAACCACAAAGGTCAACCTTTAAATCATTATCTGGGTGGTTTATTTTTCCACTAAATATTG
>CAIMTR010000150.1 GCA_903844415.1 uncultured Gammaproteobacteria bacterium | reverse complement strand
CAGAGGCAAAGACCCTGTGAAGGCAGTTAACACAAAGATTGACCAAAGCGTTCTTGCCTCATACCATCGACACACAATAAAGACCGTCCGCTGTTGTTGCTTGATCCAAAAAAAACAATAAGCGGATGCTTCGACCTAAAGGGAAACACAGCATGGCCAGAACGAGCACCAAGACTCTTACAAAAAAAGTACCAACGCCAAAAGCAGAATCCGACAACCAAAAAACCAACTTTCGTTTTTACGATAATCGTCAGAACTACTTGTCATTTATTAATACCTGCAACGAAAAATCTGCCATTTCGAAGCGGGCTGGCAAAGAATTCCAGTACTTACATCCTGTAGCGCCTGCGTTACGTGTTTACGATGCAGGCATGGGGGATGCCACCGTATTGTCTAATTGCATGCGCGATTTGCATCAACGATTCCCCACTGTGCCAGTGGTGGTCGTGGCAAAAGAAATCAGCATGGAGGATGTGCGTATTGGCCTAGACAAAATGGTGGATCGTTTTTGTGAACACCCTGCCACCGTACTAGTACTAACCAACCTTAACTATGCAGATTGTCGCTTGATGCCATCGGATACTGCTGCGGCCGCCGCCATGAACTGGCAAGAAATTCGGCTAGAAGGCAACACGTCCTTCGGTTACAAAGAACAACTGGAATCCCTGCATCCTCTGTTGGCCAAAGGCTGGGAAACCCAGACCAGTAAAGTGAGTGGCAATCCGCTGTTTAAACGTCCGTCAGTCGTTGTAATCTATCGCAATGATCATCGAATACTGCTGGATGCAGTGATTCCACGCCCCGGCGTGCAGAATTGGCAATACGATTTTGTGTTGGCATCACAACCATGGCGCGCCCGCACTTCAGCTCGTTTCAAAGCCGAAAAAATTATTGCCCCACTGCTTCGCTCTCTTGCACCGGGTGGTCGTATGCTGGTGATTCAGTCGTGTGGCAATGACCCAGCCCAAGAAGTGATTAAGGAATTTTGGCCCAATGAACAACCTTTCCCAATAAACCGAAATGACATTTTGCGTGAACTCAAAATTGTACTGGGTCGTGATGTGCGCCATTACAATCTTCAAGCGCAGGCAGACAATAAAGCCGTATTCAGTTATCAGATGCATGCTCTACCATCAGAGATAGGCGGCGCCAGCATCGGCACATCCACGCTGTTTGCCGCATGGAATGCAGCTGTCTATGTTAATCAGATTGAAGATGCACGCCTTGAACCCATTATCAATGATGGTAGTTATCTCAAAGCCACCGCCAAAATTCTCAAAAAATACGGCGGTCTGCATTTCAATGACGAAGCGTTTGTGATTACCCGCCACAAATAAGGATTGATTTGCTGTTTAATTATGGGTGGCACAACGCCCATTTTTTAAACCCCACTGAATAACTTCACGTTTTTCAGTGGGGAACCCTACTTATTTGCCAAATCAGGCATGAGCAAAAGGGCGCCCACCTGCTGCTTTCCCAAGCTCTTGTAGCTCCCAAGCTTCTATCTTGAAGTGGTAATAGTTACCATGCCGCCCATCTTGTTAATCGTCATATGAGACACTCATGACAGCGCGCGACATTCTAGTTACCAATGCCCTACCCTACGCCAACGGTCCAATTCATTTGGGACATTTGCTCGGCTATATTCAGGCGGATGTGTGGGTGCGGTTTCAACGTATGCAGGGGCATACAGTTCATTATGTGTGCGCAGATGATGCACACGGCACCAGCATAATGTTGAGCGCGGAAAAAGCCGGTATCAGTGCTGAACAATTGATAGCTGGCGTACAGCAGGAACATCACCGCGATTTTTGCGATTTTCTAGTTGATTTTGATATTTATTATTCAACTCACTCCCCCGAAAACAGGGAATTATCCAGTTATATCTACCAACGTTGTCAGCAAGCTGGTCGTATTGCCACCCGTACTATCAGCCAATTATTTGACCCCGAACGCGAGTTATTTTTAGCAGACCGCTTCATCAAAGGTCAGTGTCCAAAATGCAAGGCACCTGATCAGTATGGTGACAACTGCGAAGTGTGCGCTTCAACTTATGCTGCCACCGATCTGATTAATCCACGCTCCACCATTTCTGGTGCTACACCAATATTAAAAGATTCCATCCACTATTTTTTCAAGCTACCCGAATTTACCGCAATGCTCAAAGAGTGGACGCGCAGCGGCACTTTGGCGCCCGCTGTTTCCAACAAACTCTCAGAATGGCTTGACGGTGGCTTGCAGGAATGGGACATCAGCCGTGATGCTCCTTACTTTGGTTTTGAAATCCCCGATGCTCCCGGCAAATATTTTTATGTGTGGCTGGATGCACCCATTGGCTACATGGCCAGCTTTAAAAAACTATGCGCCGAAAAAGGCCTTGATTTTGGGGCGTATTGGGATAACGGTGCCACTACAGAACTTTGGCATTTTATTGGTAAAGACATTATCAATTTTCATGCTTTGTTTTGGCCTGCGATGCTCGACACTGCAGGTTTTCGCAAACCAACCGCTATTTCCGTGAATGGGTTTTTGATGGTCAATGGCCAAAAAATGTCGAAATCGCGCGGCACATTTATAACGGCTGCAACCTACAAAGAACATTTGCACCCAGAATGTCTGCGCTATTATTTTGCCGCTAAACTTAGTAGCAATCCGGATGACCTTGATCTTAACCTGGAAGATTTTGCGTTGCGGGTAAATGCAGATCTGGTGGGTAAAGTAGTCAACATCGCCAGTCGCTGTGCAGGTTTTATCAATAACAATTTCAACAATCGACTTTCCGTACACATTAATGACACCGCTTTAATCACAGAATTTCAGCAAGCTGCTGCCGAAATTGCTGAACTCTACGACAGCAGGGAATTTGGAAAAGCCATGCGTATCATCATGGCACTGGCAGACAAAGCCAATGGCTGGATTGCAGAAAAACAACCTTGGGTGCTGAGCAAGTCCAATCCACATGACCCAGTTGTTCAAGACATTTGCAGCACAGGACTCAACTTGTTTCGTGTGTTAATGATTTATCTGAAACCGGTATTACCCGGCATCTGTGCTCAAGTTGAAAACTTTCTAAAAATTCCACCCTTGCAATGGCGTGATGTGACAACTGTGCTTACCTCACAAATCATCGACACTTTTACTCCTTTATTGATGCGTGTTGATCCCTCCAAAATTGCGGCTATGGTAGATGCCAGTAAGGACAATCTCACGCTCACCACAACGGATGGTGCGGTTAATTCTCCCATGACCAGCACACCGCTGGCGGCAGAAATTGAATTCGCAGAATTTGCTAAAGTGGACATGCGTATTGCGTTGATCACTAACGCTGAACATGTTGAAGGTGCCGACAAGTTACTGCGTATCACGCTCGATCTAGGGTTAGACCAACATGGCCAGCCAATCACACGCAACGTGTTTTCTGGCATCAAATCAGCCTACAAACCCGAACAACTGATCGGGCAATACACCGTTGTCGTCGCCAATCTTAAAGCGCGCAAGATGAAATTTGGTTGGTCCGAAGGCATGATCTTGGCGGCCGGTGATGGCAATGAGATTTATCTGCTAACAGCACATGCCGGCGCTAAACCAGGTACCAGAGTTACCTGACGACACTTCTGAAAGAGGTTAAATTCTCGCGAGTACCGACTTTTTTTATGGCTTGGGTTAGCGAAAGGGATCAGGACTGTGACACGCGTAAACCGATCCAAGGGGCTGTCATTGGCCTGACTCTCTATGCAAACCCCTGCATAATTTCCAACAGCTCTCCCTCATACGTTTGTACAGCCAGGGCTGCTGTTGACGCACATTTTATAGCCAACGCAATCCGAAAATGCTGCTGATGCAACAGCCTGAACTGCCAATCTTCTGCCTGCTCGTGCAGTTGCCTACCGCATATCAACAGCGGGTGGAGCGCGTTAAAATCAAAACTGAAATCATTCAGCGGCACTCGCAAACCCACGCCACGTGCTTTTAACCACGCTTCCTTCATTGTCCATAAAGCGAAAAATCGCTCACGTTGCGCAGCGCCAGACAGCGCCACCAATTGTTCATGTTCTTCACTGCTAAAAAAGCGTGCAGACAATTCCAGCAACGCCACCTCCCGCCGCACAGATTCAACATCTACGCCAACCTCACAAGAACGACTGACTGCCAGCACCAGCAAACCTTTAGTGTGGCTGAGATTGAAATGCAGGGGCGGTGGGTTGCAATCCTTTACTCGCAAGGCAGGTTTACCGTAGCTATTACTGGCGAACTCAAGCAACGCTGGATCACTTTGATACAAATTTTTTGCCAACACAGTACGCACCAAAACCCGCGCCCGCAAAAATCGTTGTCGATCTTCGGAAAACAAAAATCGTTGCCAGCGTTGTTTCTCGTCTAAGCTTAACATTGCCACATAAAAAGCAGATGTCTGTGCAGAAAGGTCTCCCGCATCAGAAGTGACCCATAACTGGACTCCGTCTGCATCCATACTACTCATGTTGTCTCCCTGTCGTTAAATTCTGCCGTTAAATCCTGTCGTTAAATCTTATAGCTACATTCAGAAGTTGAAGCCAGCACCGTGGCAATACTTGAAATATATTGACGTAAAGCATACCCCACTTTTATATCTACAGGTCTTTGTCTCCAATTGCAGATAAACGGATGCCTGTGCCAGCAAATTCTAGTTTAATAGCATTCATAAACCACACCGCCAATAGGAACCCGCTATGCGCATACTGCACACCATGCTTCGAGTGACCAATCTCGACAAATCGATTGATTTCTACACCCAAATTTTTGGTATGTCTTTACTCCGTCGGCAGGATTTCCCCGAAGGAAAATTTACCCTTGCTTTTGTTGGTTACGGCGATGAAAAGAGTAATGCCGTGCTGGAACTCACTCACAACTGGGACACGCACAGTTACGAGTTGGGCAATGCTTTTGGTCATGTTGCAATCGCCGTACCCGACGCCTACAAGGCATGTGCAGACATCAGTGCCAAGGGTGGTAATGTAGTGCGACCCGCAGGACCAATGAAACACGGCGGCTCCGTCATTGCATTTGTGAAAGACCCAGATGGTTACATGATTGAATTGATCCAGACCAGTTAAGTAACAACCGTCCCTATGACAGCTATTTTATCTTTTCTGCCCGTATTGGTGTTGGCACACTTTTATTTGTGCAGGCTATTTCCTGTGCTAGAAACAGGTATTAGCTTATCCGCAACCATAATCAAGTCTCTGGTTATTGCAGTAGTAACATCACTAGTTCTTATGATGCGACAAACATCTTTACTCGATGCCGTATGGTTTGGAGTTGTTACTGGCGTAGGTAACATGCTGATGCTGCCAGTATTCACTGCTGTATGTGAACACCTAAAACATGCTGATGTACCAGCACCGTTTAAGGGCGCACCTATTACTGTGCTAACAACTGCAGTTTTGTCACTCGCACTTAGAGGACTAATTGGCCTAGCATGAATTTTCTTACGGCTTATTCTTCTTACTTACTTTTACTGCTGGTCTTGGCATTGATTGCCGTGTTGGTGTGGCAGCTGCGGGTAGTGGTGCGGGAAATGGTGCCGGAAGTGGTGCGGGTAATGCAGAAGAAACTATCGCACAAACTATTCCAGAAACTACCGCCAGAACAGGCCAACGATATAACCATTGCTGCAATCGATGCCCTGCTCCCGCAAACCCAATGTGGCCAATGTGGATATCCAGGATGTCGGCCTTATGCACAGGCCATTGCCGAGGGCCGTGCCATCAATCTTTGTCCACCCGGTGGTGCCAGCACCATAAAGGCACTGGCTGCATTGTTACATGCTGAAGTTATTCCGCTTGATCCCACCCACGGCACTGAGAGTGAACGCAAGGTTGCATTTATCCGGGAAGCAGAATGCATAGGTTGTACCAAATGTATTGCTGCGTGTCCGGTAGATGCGATATTGGGTAGCGGTAAACATATGCACACTGTTATTACCGCTGAATGTACCGGTTGTGATTTGTGTGTGGAGCCATGTCCAGTCGATTGCATTGATATGATAGTGGCCCTTACTCCCTTGCAGGGTTGGCATTGGCAGCGCCCGCAATCACTGCCGCTTCACCCCCACCTGATCAGCAACGACCGGCAGGGGCAGCCCGGCAGATGAGTACTTCAACTACCAGAACTGTGTGGCCCATTCCTGGCGGTATTTATCCGCTCGACCACAAACAGCAATCGCTGGGCACTGCGATCAGGCAGGTGCCACTGCCGAGCCAACTGGTGATTGCCTTGCGGCAACCCAGCCATGCTCCGGCTGTACTGTGTGTAAACGTTGGCGATCATGTGTCAAAAGGCCAATGCCTTGCCCAGGGTTCAGACGCTACTGGTCTTAGTATCCATGCCTCTACTTCCGGCACTGTGCTGTCGATAACTGAACATGCCGTTCCCAATGAATCTGGTTTGCCAGAGTTGTGTGTGATCCTGCAACCCGACGGAGAAAATCACTGGACCAAATTACCCGCGCTGGCAGACTTCAGAAACTATGATGCTGCTAGGCTGATCAGCCGTATTGCCCAGGCCGGTATTTGCGGCTTGGGTGGTGGCGCAATGCCCAGTGCTACTAAGTTACGTGCAACCTTGCTCAACAAAGTGCACACGCTGGTGATTAATGCCTGCGAGTGTGAACCCTTTATAACCTGTGATGATGCCCTGATGCAGGCAAGTGCCGACGATATCGTCACCGGTATTCAAATTTTGCTTCACATCAGTGCTGCCAACCGTTGTGTGTTTGCCATTGAAGACAACAAACCAGCAGCGCTAAACGCCATGCGTGCAGCCCTGACCGATTCCGGTATTGAATTGGTGGTAGTGCCTAGTATTTATCCCTCTGGAGCCGAAAAACTTTTGATCTACAGTCTTACCGGCAGCGAAATTGCTACAGGAACCTTGGCAGTGGAGCAGGGCTTTTTGTGTTTTAACGTATCCACAGCACATGCCATTGCTCGAGCGGTTGTGCATGGCGAGGTGCTGGTAAGCCGTATCACTACTATCACAGGCAGCGCACTGGTTAATCCTGGCAATTATTGTGTGCTGCTTGGAACTCCCATCAATGAACTGTTAAAACACGCGGCTGTCGATCAAACTAAAGTGAGCAGTTTGATTCACGGGGGTTCACTTACTGGCATTGCGTTAACTTCAAATAATGTGCCGGTATTAGCAACAAGTGCCTGTGTTATTGCCAGTACTGCTGCCGAAATACCTGCGGCTGAACCGGAACAAAACTGTATCCGCTGCGGTTTTTGTACCGAAGTATGCCCAGTACTTTTGTTGCCCCAACAACTTTATTGGGCCAGCAAGAGTGAACAACTGCAACAAGCAACCACACTTAATTTACACGATTGCATTGAATGTGGGGCTTGTTCTTATGTTTGCCCCAGTCACATTCCACTGGTGCAATATTTCCGGGCGACCAAAGCAGATATTAGAATTGCTGAGGAAAAACTACTTATGGCCAATCAGTCCCGGGCGCGTTTTGAATTTCATCAAGCACGCAAGGCCGCAGAAAAAATACAAGAAGAACAACGCCGCGCAACCCGTGCGACTCTTGCCCACCAACAACTTGAGCAAACCGCCACACCAAGTTTGGCACAAGCGGCAATTGCAGCAGCGATGGCGCGCGTGAAAGCCAAAAAGGCCCTGCAAGATTTTGCAGCTGCTGTTGATGCTGCCAGTAACAATTTAACAACAGCCGACAGCCAAGCTGATAACACTGCCGCGTACTTGCCTAATCCCGACCAGCAGGATGATTCCAGATGAACGCCATCCAACTGCACAGTTCTCCCCACGCTCATCAAGGTGTTGCGATAAGTCATCTGATGCAACAAGTATTGCTGGCCTGTGTGCCGGGACTAACTGCAATGGTATTTTTTTTCGGCTGGGGCACAGTATTGAATGTGGTTTGGCTTGTACTGCTGGCCTTAGTGCTGGAAGCACTGGTATTACGTTTGCGCAAACGGGCGGTGGCGCTTCATCTTGGTGATTACAGCGCAATAGTTACCGCAGTATTACTAGCGTTGGCTTTGCCACCGACTGTGCCGTGGTGGTTAAGTTTATTTGGCATCACCATCGCCATTGTAGTGGCCAAACATCTCTTTGGTGGACTCGGCAACAACCCGTTTAATCCTGCCATGACAGCCTATGCATTTTTGCTGCTGTTGTATCCTGATCTGATGACACGCTGGCTACTACCACTTGGTGTGGCAGAAAGTGTACCGACTCTGGCAGATTCATTTGCCTTTTTTATAGATGTCGAACCTGAATTTGGTTTTGATGCATTTACCGGCGCTACCGCCCTAGATAGTTTCCGCAACCAAACGAGCGCCCAGTTGGTGAGCGAGTTCTGGCAGCAAAATCCATTGATGGGCGCCTGGTCAGCGCGGGGTTGGGAATGGGTAAACGCCGGTTTCCTCATGGGCGGTGTTTACCTGCTCTACAAACAGATTATCAGCTGGCATATTCCTGCTAGCGTCTTAAGCACCTTGGCGCTGCTGGCCGTGTTATTTTATGACGGTGGCAGCTCAGCAAGTCATGGTTCACCTTTGTTACATCTGTTTGCCGGGGGCTCCATGTTGGCTGCTTTTTTTATTGCCACTGATCCTGTTACTGCCGCCACCAGCAAACGCGGACAATTAATTTATGGTGCATTAATTGGCCTGTTAATTTTTGTCATGCGAAGCTGGAGTGCCTATCCCGATGGGGT
>CAIMTR010000149.1 GCA_903844415.1 uncultured Gammaproteobacteria bacterium | reverse complement strand
GCCGAGTCTTTTAATAAATAAATTGGTTACTATTTTTACATTTAAGGCACAAACCAAATCTCCATTCTGAAATTATTCAACAAAATCAATCTCCGTGTGTTAAAGTGTGAACTGTCAGCAAGAGAACTTCTCCTCTGACGGTGCATTCTCCTTAGTAACGCCTTACTGATTCACACTTGAAGTTTATCCGTAACGCACACTTTACTCATGTCATCCTGCTGTATTTTGCTACCGCAGCCTTCCATCAGTAACTATCGATTTGCACATCGTGCAACCATCCTTTTGGTCACACACACACTGGCAGTACTTTGTCATCGTTCGCACTATATGCGTACCGTTCTCAATGTGTGCTGCTGTATGACTACCTATGCAAAAAATTTGCATTTAATTTAAGAGACTTTATGACATTTTCTACCCTGGGTTTAAAAGAATCCCTGTTAAAAGCAGTGCAAGATTCTGGTTACACAACACCAACACCAATTCAAAGCCATTCGATTCCAGCCATTCTTACCGGCAAAGATGTTATGGCAGCAGCTCAAACCGGCACAGGTAAAACTGCTGCTTTTACCTTGCCTCTGTTGCAAATGTTAAGCGGTAAAGATTCGGTAAAAAGTAATCACACACGCGCCTTAATACTGACACCAACCAGAGAATTGGCAGCACAGATTTTGGAAAGTATTGAAACTTACGGCAAAGGTGAACAATTGCGTGCTGTAGTAGTTTTTGGTGGCGTCAAAATAAATCCACAACTGCAAGCTTTACGTAAAGGCTGCGACATTCTGGTTGCCACCCCTGGTCGTCTGCTGGATTTGTTTCAACAAAATGCTGTGAAATTCAGTGAACTCGAAGTTTTGATATTGGACGAAGCCGATCGCATGTTGGACATGGGTTTCATCCGTGACATTCGTAAAATATTAGCTCTGTTACCAAAACAACGCCAAAACCTAATGTTTTCAGCAACCTTCTCTGATGAGATTCGTCTGTTGGCAAAAACAATTTGTCATAATCCAGTTGAAATTGATGTGGCACCGCGTAATTCAACGGTCGAACTAATTACCCAAAAACTCTACATGGCAAACAAAGACATCAAATTGCCACTACTCGGTAAACTAATCAGCGACACTAAAGATCAAGTGCTAGTTTTCGCCCGCACCAAGCACGGAGCAAACAATCTAGCAAAAAAACTGGCACAGTATGGTGTGGAGGCGCTTGCCATTCATGGCAACAAAAGCCAATCACAACGTACCAAAGCACTTGCTGATTTCAAAAGCAATCAAGTACAAGTTTTGGTCGCAACAGATATCGCAGCGCGCGGGCTTGATATCGACCAATTGGCTATGGTCGTCAATTTCGATTTGCCACAAGTAGCCGAAGACTACGTACATCGCATTGGTCGAACTGGTCGCGCTGGTGCTACTGGTATTGCTATATCACTAGTCGGAGATGACGAAATAGCACAATTACGTGCCATAGAAAAGTTGATTCAACGTAAGATAGAAAGATTGGAATTTGACCGCAGCGCTTTACAGGTCAGACCTGGCAATGTCGACACGATTGAACAACCACGGCAAGGCGACGCAAGACGCACTCAAGGTCGCCCGCCACAAAAATCAAGCCAGCCGCGCTCTGCACAACCCAGATCAGGCCCTCGTCAAAACGGATCATCTTCTGATAGTAGCCGCAGACCTCAACAAAGACAGCCCGTGCGCAATGGTAATAGGTCACAAGGAGAACCAGGTCAACAGCAGAGCCGCAGTGGTAACAATACCCGGACTACAATTGAGCCTGGCCAACAGCTTTCTCCCAGCAGTTACAACAGAACGCAGCATGAAAATCGGCAACAACAATCTGCCGGTAGAACTAATACCGGTAGGCCGCAACAGGGTAATAGCCAAAACGCGCAAGCTCGTAGAACAACCGGATCCAAAGCAACTCAACATACCAACTCTGTAAGCTCAGGTTCCAATGCCAATGCCAAAGCCGACAAGGGCAATTCAGCTGGACTATGGAACAGACTGCGCAATTCTTTGCCTGGCATGAACTCCTGATCCACGTCATTTTTTAACATGACACAAAAAAAGGCCCTGATGTTTCCATCAGGGCCTTTTTTATGAATCGAAATAAATTATTCGATCGTTACATCTGTCTCTTGCGAGGGTTCCTTAAACTGGAACGATGTTCTCTGCTTGTGGGCCTTTCTGACCCTGTGTAACAGTGAACTGAACGCGCTGACCTTCGGTCAAAGTTTTGAAACCTTCACCTTTGATTGCTTTGAAATGAGCAAATACATCGGGACCGGATTCGCGAGAAATGAAACCAAAACCTTTTGCTTCGTCAAACCATTTAACGGTGCCAGTAATTGTAGCCATGTGTATATCCTATTTGTTCTATTGATTAAAAAAACCACATAATGTGGGTGCATTTCCACTCATAACACCAAAGTGATCCGAAATATATGGAAAAGCTGGGTATGCTGAAGGTTGCAATTACTTATGGAAAACGGGACGAGTATCTTAAGAGAGGATTTCGAAACGGTGTACATAAATATTAAGACGAACATTCAAGCAGATTTGATTGTATAGAGACGGTTCTTAAAATGCAAAGATAATTTGTTTTTTGATGGGGATGTAGATTCGGCTGGCTCAGTAAATAACCAATAAATACAACCACATGTCTGAATGTCGAGTCTTTTTGAGCATGCAGATTAAGGCCAACTTTCTGCATGATCCTTGTATTTTAGACAAAACAATTCTTATGTTTCCCTATTGTTTGTTACACTTTCTAAATCCTTTATGGATAGCCCCCTTCTATTAATTCACAGGTCAAATATGAAGATTCAAGGTACATTTATAATGACAGCACTGAGTGTAGTCATCGCAGCACTAACTTCTTGTTCCGGAGAAACCCAACAAACTACAACTCCAACAATAGATTCTCCCCCAATCGTGGCCACCTCAATACCAGTTTTCAGCAATTCAGTTGTAAACAGCAATCTTGCTGCCATCCCAGCAGAGATCGCGACAAAATTACGAGAAATTGGCACCCAAAATGACACTCCGACTGTAGCTGCTCTTTATTCCCCAGATTTTACTGGCGATATTTTTGCCAACATGAATCTGAATCGAAATATGTCGTATGGTCCTGCTGAACGTAATGTAATGGATATCGCTACAGCTAAAGATATGCCCGCCAATCGTCCGGTAGTGATATTTGTCCATGGAGGTGGTTTTGGCGGTGGCAACAAGAGCTCTGAAACTTCACCTTTCTACGACAACATGACGTATTGGATAGCAGCTCAGAATCTGGTGGCGGTTAATATTAATTACCGCTATGCACCTGCTAGTCCCTGGCCTGCTGGCATAGAAGATCTAAGCGCAGTGGTGAGCTGGATCAAGGAAAACATTGCTGGTTACGGTGGCGACCCTAACCGGATATTTTTCTGGGGGAAATCAACAGGCGCATCTCATGTTGCTGACTACATGGCTGACCGCGTTAAAAAAGGGTTGCCTGAAGAAATAACTGGCGCCATTTTTACTTCTGGCTCTTACGCCTTGGGTGATGCACCGCTATGGGCCAACTATTATGGTGAAGATGTCAGTCTATATCCAGAGCGTAATGCTCTCCCCAGCCTGACTATATCCAAAACGCCAATCTTGGCAACTTTTGCAGAATTTGATGGCGATCAATATAAAGAGCAGTTCAACCTTCTGCTAAACGCGATGAATGCCGCCAAACGCCCGCTGGAAACTTTGTATCTGCAGGGCCATTCTCACATGTCAGAAACCTATGCTGTAGGCAGTATTGATGATTCATTGTCTGGCCCGGTATTGGACTTCATACTACGCAAAAGTGGCGAGAAATAAACTTTTATAAAACACGCATCAGGCTTTTTTCTAGTCTGTTGCGTGCTTAAAAGGTATATCAATACCCTACCGTAAATCGTTGCTGGTGATGTGCTGGTTTTTCCAGCTCATCCAGCATCGCTACCGCATAATCTTGCAATGAAATCGTACTCACGCCAGCTTCATTGAAAAGCAGGTAATCTGTTCCGACACGATAAGATCCCGTTCTTGTACCATCAAACAATACTGACGATGGCGCCAGAAAT
>CAIMTR010000148.1 GCA_903844415.1 uncultured Gammaproteobacteria bacterium | reverse complement strand
AGTAGATCCTGTTGCACCTGTAGAACTAGAAGATGCACCAGTTGCACCAGTTACAGGAGCAGGAGCAGGAGTAGCAACTAGAGTTAATTCCCAAGGAGCACCCTTAATTACTTCGGTCGGTGACTTAAGATCCTTCATTTGATTGGCCAATGATACGTCATATCGATCAACAGTTTCTTTTGTTAAAGTATCGACGGTCCATTGCTCGAAATCTTCTTTCGTTAGATCTTCATATTTTGTGAAATTCTCTGGATCTGGATTCTGTAAAGAAAGAGAACCATAGGTATCTACATAAAATGTACCGTCTTGTAATCCTCTTCTCCATTCGTAAGAAATTACTGCGTCTGTGAGGGAATTATCTGTTAATTTTCTAACTTTGATTCCATTGAAAGTCCATTTATATTCTGCTGGCATGTTTTTTATCCTCTTAGCTTATTTAGCTCTTCTGTGAATTTTTTATTTTGCTCTGTAAGTTCCTGAATGGATTTTACCAAAATTGGTATTAAATTTTGATAGGCCACATTCAAATATTCTGTACCCTGTTGGACAATTCCATCAACATACACTTGATTTTTTAATGATTCTCTTAACTCCTGAGCAATAAATCCAGTTTGAATATTTTGATCTTTAGAATATTCAGGAATATATTTAAATGTCACAGGTCTGAGAGAGTTAATAACATCCAATCCGCTTGCTATATTCAATACATCAGTTTTCAACCTAGAATCAGAACCATTGACATATGCACCAGCACCCCAGACTCCAGTGCCATTACACTGTAAATTGTAAGCTCCTTGATCTGTTGTCCCGGCGATGAGAACTTCTCCGGCGCTAGATATTCTCATTCTTTCGGCAATAGCTGCTCCATTGGCACGAGTACCGAATGCCAGATAGGTTGCGTAGTTACCATCGGTGGCGTTTTCTTTTGCGCCCTTGATGATGGCACATTGAGCAAAACTTGTTCCGGTGTATCTGCCACCCAGACCAATCGTGGCTCCCACATCTGCACCCAGGGTGGTGTTGGAATGCACGTTGAAATTAGCAGCATTACCTGGAATTCCAAAGGCATAGTTGGGACCTACCACTGTGGCCCCCACGTCAATGGTGTCACCGACGGTGTTGAGTGAGCCGCTGTCTAACACCGTAAATCTATTGATCGGGGCTGTGGTCCCGATGCCCACGTTGCCGCCATTTGGTTGTAACACCAGCGGTTTTAAGGCTGTTCCATATTGTGTACTCTGAATCCAGCCAACATTATCGGTTGTATGAAAACCCAATGATAACATTTTGTTTGAATCAGTAACTCCACGAATTGTAAAAGGAGCTGATGTTTCACCATAACTAGCAGAATCAGTAGAAACTTGTAATTTTGAACCAGGACTCGTCGTCCCGATGCCCACGTTGCCAGCGTTGTCGATACGCATCTTCTCTGAAGGCGAAGTAGTGCCAAACGTTTGAGTCCAAAAAGCGAGGGAAGACGAAAAGGAACCAGCAGCCACGCCAAAGGATTTCAAGTTTACTATCGAACTATTGACAGAAAATGTTCCATCAACGCCTAACCCTGTAGAATTTATTTCGTTGTATCCAGCAGTCCTGACAACAAGACTACCGCCAGTTACTCCAGAAGTACCTATCGTAACCAGCCCTTGAAATGGCGTAGAAGAATTGAGTCCTGTTGTAATAGCTGTTGTTCCGGCTACGTCTAATCTTGAACCAGGAGTCGCCGTCCCGATGCCCACGTTGCCAGCGGAGTCGATGTAGAGCCTCGCAAGCCCGGCGATGCGGTCAACCAAGAAGCAGTTGTTGCCGCCGTTTTGGTTGAAATCCTGACCAATGGCCCATCTGGCAGTTGGTCCATTTAATTCCAAGGATGCGCCGTTATTTGTTGCATGGGTATTCCTCACCATGAAGCGAGGCGACCCAGTGGCAAAAGATCCATCGGCTACGCTGACAACCCCAGTCACGCTTCCAACGGAAGAACCAGTACTATCTGAGACAATTAATTTAGCCCCAGGACTCGCCGTCCCGATGCCTACGTTGCCGTTATGGTCAATTCTCATTCTCTCAGAACGGCTAGTTGCCCCAGAAGCTGTTGTATCTAAAGTTATGT
>CAIMTR010000147.1 GCA_903844415.1 uncultured Gammaproteobacteria bacterium | reverse complement strand
GGGACATTGTGTTCAGCGCCGACAGCACCCGTGCTTATATTTCCAATGAAATTGGCGCCAGCATCTCTGTGATTGATGTGGCAAGCTCTACTGTAGCGCAAACCATAAGTCTGCCGGAGGGCTCATTACCCATGGGCTTGGTGTTAGCGCCAGACAATAAGACTCTGTATGTCGCTAATGGGCGTGCCCGCACGGTAATGGCTATTAGTTTGGATACTGCAGAAATTATTGCAACTGTAGAGGCTGGTCAGCGGCCCTGGGGGCTGAGCATCAGTCCTGACGGCAGCAAATTATTCACTGCCAATGGTTCTTCCAATGATGTATCGGTTATTGATGTTGCTAGTTTTAGCATAGTTGCCACGATTCCGGTTGGCAGTACACCTTGGGGCGTGTGGGTGGGAACAAGACCAGGAACGAAACCAGAAGCCCCCTAAAATTTATAATCAAGGCCCAATGAGTACCGGTTGAAAGTAACCAAAGCCGGGCTCACTGGGCCATCGTTAACAGCATAATCAGCATTGGCGCGGTAACGTTCTGCTGCCAATGACAGCGTGAAATCCTCCACCTCCCATTGTACTTTTAGGCTACCACTTACGGCACCATAAGCTGAGAGTCGATAATCTGTCGATTGCAATGCTTGCCCCCCTGCGAAATTAATCGTTGGCGAAAAAAAATCTGCCGCACTTTGACTGTAATAACGCAGGCCTGGAATAAGCTGCAAATTCTCTCCTACATTCTGATACCAATTTAAATCTAGCGTGTTTGAATCAATGCCAAAGGTGTCGTGAAAGAAACGATAGTCCACATGTAATGCAGCATCCATACCGTCAATATATTTGCGCCAAGCAGTAGTCCAGGCTGTTTGAGTGCGAACGTCAGGCCGGATATCGCCCAGTTTGTAGGGGTCATTCAAATAGCCAGACAGATGGGTGATGCTTAAGCTAGTTTGAATTACGCTGCTGCGATTGAGTATCTGGCTGACCGATAAAAACACGGAAGTGCTGTGTTTGTTTGCCTGCGCGACTCGACCAAAAAGTTTCGCATCGCTGGGTTGGAGTTCATCGGACGCATAACCCAACCCACCAGTGAGTGTTGTCAGGTTGTCATTGAAGTGACGCTCGGCATCAAAGCCGCCGCTGAGTGAGGAGTAATCGTTTTCCTCAGAAACCGCTAGGTTTAGGCCTAGGGTGCCGTTGGGCAGGTATTTACGACCAGCTGCAATAAAATCTCGGCGCTCTTCGCTGATGGTGGCGCCACTCATCACGATACCGGTGCTGCCATTGGCCCTGCGTATTGCATACCAGGGCGACGCACCACTCATACTTTCTAGACTGGAATTAAGGGTAAGACTATAAGTTTCACCCACTGGCATCAACAAGCGTAATTGTTGGATGTTTATGTCATAACGCTTGCTACTGCCAGCCACTCTATATTGCCCAGCCAGATCGTCTTCTTGATAAGCAGAAAGTTGATAGCTGACAACACTCTGAGTGGGCGCTGCATCGGCGCGAACTTGCGCAGTAAGACCGGGCAGGGCGAGGGCTGAGGCGGTGAAGGCTAACAGAGCTCGGGATTTCATTAGTGGTGCTCTTGTTTCACAGTGTAATTTTTAATGCGCTGCATGAACCGCTCTCTAATTGCATCCGCAGCCACCACCACTGGCGCTGTTCCCGCCGCTGGCGGCTTCCTTGCTAAAATAAATATGATTACCGAGCGCGGTATCCAGAGGTGATGGATCCAGCGCCATTTCGGGACTGGCTAATGTGCCACGTTCCCATGCGGCCACTGGGGTGCAAGATGCCAGCAAAGGTGCAGCCAATGTCAAAAATAAAATTTGCCAAAATATGTTCATGGAATTGTGGCCAGTAGTTTTTGTATTTCCGCTTCAATCATGTCGATATCACTGCGTTTAAATCCTTCGTGCACCAAGTGCACCTTACCTTCCTTGTCCAACAAATAGGAAGTGGGCATTCCTTTAACGCCAAACAGCTTGGGGGTTATACCCGTTGGATCGCTCAAAACTTTATATTGCACTGGCTCGTCCAACAGAAAATCTTTACCGTCGGCGGGGTCGCTGTCCACATTAATCGCGACAACTGCAAAGGCACTACCTAGTGCGGTATGTTTGTTTTGCAACTCGTTTAACAACGGAATCGACACCACACAAGGAGCGCACCAGGATGCCCAGAAATCTAGATAAACAACCTTGCCTCGGAAGTCTGCAAGATTAATGGTGCCGGTACCATCTTCGGCACGCAGACCTGGTAACGAAATGTCTGGTGCAATGTCGCCGACCGTGGCGGCTCTTATTGGGCTTAGCAGGCTTAGGCTGAAGAAAGCGAAACAATACAAGGAAAAAATACAACGCTGTTTAACCATAACTGCTCTCCGCGTTTTGAATGAGGTTCCCCTGCATTAAAGTTTTTCCAACAAAAGCAGAAATTGATCGAGATTGGTGTAGTCGGTAGAACCCTGCAACAAAATGGCTCCGCCCCCATGAAGATTACCGCCTCGGACTTTACTTAAAATGAGACTGCGGCCCCGCGCTTTTACGAGGTTCTCGAACTGGGAAAAGTTGGTGGTGAGATGGCTTGGGTTAGCAGTCGTTACAAATTTGTTTAAAGCCACACCATCCGCACTACCCCCATTAACATGGCACGCTATGCAACTGGTCTGCACAATGTTGTTGGAGATCGACGCTGCAAACTTGGCAACAGCTTGGTCGCGTATGGTTTGGTTAGTGATGGTGATTCGATGTGCAGTAGGTGTGTAACGTAAAATACCGTCGGCTGGCAAATAGCCGAGGAACAAACTGTGAGTGCCAAGAACGCCAAGTGTGCCAACAAAAATTTCTACATTAAAACTAGCTGTTAATGTCTGGTCGCGCAGAAAAGGGGTGAGTGCAGGCACACTACCATCCCACGGCACATAAACACCGGCACTGTTACGCATGACCCAAGAAGTCCCGTTGGCAAGAGCTACGATATAAATATTTGCTTTCTGACCAACATGGCCAGGTTCTGCTCGGATGATCCCCGAAATACTGACGGCATCAGTAGCCCGAGCGGTTTCTACAAAAGTCGCACCATTATCAAGGCTAAGGCCAATCGCATATGTGGCATTACTGTCGGCGGCACCACTACTCACATTCCGCACACCGATGAGCTCTTTGCGTTGTGCAACAGCGCCACTACTGACACATAGCAGCAGGATCATAGCTGGAATGCAGAGTCGGTTCATGGGGGGGGTCCTAGGGGCAGATTTATTGCCTGTCGTGCTGATTTATTTGTGGGGAGTATCTGGGAGTGTAACTTACTTTAAATAGGTCAAAAAGTCAGATTCTCTGATCCCGACAGATGTTTTCATCGATGTTACAGCCAATAAAAAAGCCCTGCTGTTACCAACAGAGCTTGTTTCTTATTTCGTACTAACCCAGCGAGGTAGAGTTCGCAAGCGATATTACTTGGCCAAAGTTTTGATAAAAGCAGCTACGTCTTCCATCGCCTGATCATCGGCGAGTAACTGTGACATGGGGGCCATTTGCAGGCCGTAGGTGTCAAGCGGGTTGGCGCCTCGGATTCCTTTTTTGAAATTTTGCAACTGACGCACAATGTACCAGGATTCCTGACCCGCTAGTTTGGGGGCGTTTAACGCTTCCATACCTTCAGCGGCCGCGCCGTGGCAAGCGCCACAGGTTGCGAAATATGCTTTACCTTTTACTGCATCACCTACGGCAAGTGCTCCAGTGGAGTAAAGTGTAACGAGGGCAACAACTGCCAGTGTGGTTCTTAACTTCATTCTATTCTCCTAGGGTAGGGTCAATTTAACGCTTACGAGCTTGGTTAAACACATTTAACTGGATGGGAACTGAACCTGTCCTTAATTTAAAAGCAGGGTTAGTGCATCGTACTGTTTCAATAGGTCTGGTAGGTCCGATCGGTGTATCAGTTGAATTACGGACCAGATCCAGCACTGGTGAGTCAGCAGAATTATGCTATCTTTGCCGACCACTAAAACGGGCGTAATTATATGCAACTTTCGCCTTTAGCACCTAGCTTTACCCGGTATTTTTCTTGCTGTAAAAGCAAACTGGAATACACAGGAACCTCATGACAATAAAATCAGATCAATGGATTAGGCGTATGGCCCGCGAACATGGCATGCTCGAGCCATTTGAGCCCAATCAGGTGCGTGAAGTAGATGGCCGTAAGGTGATTTCCTATGGCACTTCCAGTTATGGTTATGACGTACGCTGCGCGAATGAGTTCAAGATTTTTACCAACGTACATACCAGCAATGTCGTTGATCCGAAAAATTTTGATCCCTCCAGCTTTGTTAGTGTGACTGAAGATTATTGTGTAATTCCACCCAACTCATTTGCCTTAGCGCGTACTGTTGAATATTTCCGTATCCCACGCAATGTCTTGACGGTATGCCTCGGCAAATCAACTTATGCCCGCTGCGGTATTATCGTAAATGTCACGCCGCTGGAGCCTGAATGGGAGGGTCACGTAACGCTGGAGTTCTCCAATACTACGCCTCTGCCTGCCAAAATTTATGCTTATGAAGGGGTTGCCCAGATGTTGTTCTTCGAATCGGATGAGCAATGTGAAGTGACCTACAAAGACCGTAATGGTAAATATATGGGGCAGTTGGGTGTGACTCCCCCCAAAGCCTGAAGCCCCTATGTTCTCCGCGACTAACCTGTTTTGCGAACGAGATGAAAGAGTGCTGTTTACGCAGCTCAATTTCACTATCAGCGCGGGTGAAGTAATTCAGGTGCAGGGAGCCAACGGCAGCGGCAAAACCAGCTTGTTGCGTATTCTTGCTGGTCTTAACGCTGATTTTACGGGTGACATCAGTTGGCAAGGACAAGCCGTAAATCGACGCCGCGAAACATTTAATGCCGGTCTGTTTTATCTCGGCCATAGTCCCGCCATCAACAAGACACTAACTCCCTTGCAGAATTTACGCTGGTACTGCGCGTGTCATGGTTTCAGTGACGATACTGCGATAGTGCTGGCGTTAGCAGATCTGGGATTAGCCGGCTACGAACATATCCCTTGTCATCAAATGTCGGCTGGGCAACAGCGGCGTGTAAGCTTAGCGCGTCTGCAACTTTCTGTTGCGCCTCTATGGATTTTGGATGAGCCTTTTACTGCGTTGGATAAACAAGGTGTTGCTGATCTGGAGCAATGTATTGACACTAAAGTGCGGCAGGGTGGAGCTGTAATTCTAACCACCCATCATGCTCTTCAGTTGCAATGCCCGGTACGAGTGATCAATCTCGATGAGTTACAGGGAGTAGGCGCTTGAGCAGGTCGCGTTTTTCCTTGGGTGTTACGGCCTGCCTATTGGCAGGATTGCAGCGCGAATTGCTGCTGGCAGTGCGCAGCCCTGGTAATACCATCAATCCGTTGATGTTTTTTGTTATTGCCATTTCATTGTTCCCGCTCGGCGGTGGTGCCGATACCGTTTTTCTAAGTTCTATTGCCCCCGGTGTTATTTGGGTAACGGCCTTGCTTGCCGTGATGTTGTCAATGGAAAGTCTGTTTCGCAGTGATTTTGAAGACGGTTCGCTGGAACAATTGTTGTTAAGCCCACAGCCCTTGTATTTTCAAATATTGGCCAAAGTATTTGGCCATTGGCTAGTAACAGGATTGCCGTTGGTATTGCTTTCACCATTGCTGGGATTGCTACTGGCGTTACCTGCACAGGCCTATCTTCCGCTCATGCTTGGGCTGTTGTTGGGCACGCCCACTTTGAACCTGATTGGCGCCATCGGCATGGCTTTGACTGTGGGGCTTTCGCGCAGTGGATTGTTACTCGCTGTGTTAGTATTGCCGCTCTCAATTCCGGTGTTGGTGTTCGGTGCTGGAGTAGTAAATGCAGCCCTAAACGGACTGCCAATGGCAGGACTTCTCGCGGTACTAGGCGCTATGTTGGCGCTGGCTTTGAGCCTCGCCCCGCTGGCTATTGGTGCCGCGCTTCGAATCAGTGTGAATTAACAAAATTTATGTGGCAATGGTTCTATAAATTGGGATCCCCCAAATATTTTTATGACATGACCAGCGGTTTGCTGCCCTGGTTGTACACCATTACATTTTTCCTGCTTATTGTCGGGGTAGTGTGGGGGCTGATGTTTGCGCCACCCGATTATCAAATGGGTGATAACTATCGCATTATTTATATCCATGTTCCTGCCGCCAGTTTGGCCCTTGGCGCATACGCGATGATGGCAGCAATGGCAGCCATGCACTTGATCTGGAAAATAAAAATGGCAGACATTGTGGCCAAAGTGATTGCACCCGTCGGTGGGATGTTTTGCGCGGTAGCGCTATTCACTGGCTCGTTTTGGGGCAAGCCTACCTGGGGAACTTACTGGATCTGGGACGCACGAATAACGTCCACTTTGATTTTGTTGTTTATCTATATGGGGGTAGCAGCACTGCGTAATGCATATGATTCTACCAGTGCCGGCGCAAAGGCCGCGGCAGTGCTGACGCTGGTAGGAGTGGTTAATTTGCCCATCATCAGGTATTCGGTGGACTGGTGGAATACGCTGCATCAAAGTGCTAGTAATTTGTCTCTGCGGGCGGTCGGTGCTAATCCCCCAGAAATCTGGATACCGGCTTTTTTTATGGGTTTTGCATTGCTGGGTTTGTTTTTAATTGCCATTATTCTGCGTGCCCGCAACGAAATTTTGGTGCGCGAGAAACGTACGTTATGGGTGCAAGATTTGTTACAAAATGAAATTGAGCAGTCTAGAGAGCCGTCACACCATGCCTGAATTCCAGTTTGAAGGGCTACAGGATTTTATGGCGATGGGCGGTTATGCCTATTATGTGTGGACCTCGTATTTGTTTTTTGCGTTCGTAGTGGTTTGGTGTTTATTGCAGCCTAAGCTTGAGCGCCGTAAAGTGTTGCAATTACACAAAGCTAGCATGCAACGTGAGAGACTGTGGTCCAAAACTCAACAGCAACAGCAGTCGCAACATCAAGCTGCTGCGCCGGAGCAAGTGTGATGCAAAATTCCCGCAAACAAAAATTGATGATAGTGCTGTTCATTTTGTTTGGTTCCGCGGTAACGGTGGGCTTGGTTTTGTATGCGTTTAATCAAGGTTTGAATGTGTTTTTTACACCGACTGAAATTGTTGATGGCAAAGCCAGCACGGGTCAAAATATTCGAATTGGCGGCATGGTCAAGCAGGGCTCTCTGGTTAAAGATGGGCTGAAAGGTGCTCATATAGAATTTGTCACTACCGATTTTAATGAAGAAATTCCAGTTGCATTCACCGGCGTTTTACCGGACCTGTTTCGCGAAGGGCAGGGCGTAGTTGCTGACGGCTACATTGATGCTGATGGTGTCTTTCAAGCTACTTCCATTCTTGCCAAACATGATGAAAATTACATGTCATCGGAAGTAAAAGCTGCCCTAGAAGCGGGCGCAAAAAAACAAACTAAAGCGGCGGTAAATTTATGATTCCTGAATTAGGTAATTTTGCTTTGATGCTAGCGCTCTGCCTGGCTTCGCTGCAGGCGGTTGTGCCGATGGCAGGAAGTTTTACCAACAACCAATTGTGGATGTCATTGGCGCGGCCCTTGAGTTCCGGTTTGTGGGTTTTTATGGTGCTCAGTTTTAGCTGCTTGGCCTATGCATTTTTGCACGATGATTTTACCGTAGCCTACATCGCTCGCAATTCCAACACCCTGCTGCCGGTGTATTATAAATTCGCTGCCGTTTGGGGCGCGCATGAGGGTTCGTTGCTACTCTGGGTCTTGATTCTTGCTACCTGGGGTTATGCGGTAAGCCTGCTCAGTAGCAATCTGCCGCTCGATATCTTGGCGCGTGTATTGTCGGTGATGGGTATTATCACTTCGGGTTTTCTAGCTTTCTTGCTGTTCACTTCCAATCCGTTTGAGCGTCTGCTGCTAAATGCCCCCACTGAAGGCACCGACCTTAACCCACTGTTACAGGATTTTGGCCTGATTATCCATCCGCCCTTTTTATATATGGGTTATGTCGGATTTTCGGTTGCGTTTTCCTTTGCCATTGCCGCGTTACTCACAGGTCGTCTCGATGCGGCTTGGGCGCGCTGGACCCGTCCATGGACCAATGCGGCATGGGCTTTTCTGACCTGTGGTATAGCACTGGGCAGTTGGTGGGCGTATTACGAACTGGGTTGGGGCGGTTGGTGGTTTTGGGATCCGGTAGAAAATGTGTCTTTTATGCCCTGGCTGGTCGGCACTGCACTTATTCATTCTCTCGCCGTCACTGAAAAGCGTGGGGTATTCAAAAGTTGGACAGTGTTACTGGCAATCGCTGCTTTTTCGTTGAGCTTGCTGGGTGCTTTTATCGTACGTTCAGGCTTGATCACTTCCGTACATGCGTTTGCCGTTGATCCTGCACGGGGCATTGTATTGTTAACCTTATTACTCCTGATTATTGGGTCGTCACTGGTGCTTTACGCCATTCGTGCACCGGTGGTAATGGGTACTGCAACTTACGGCTCCTGGTCACGAGAAGTATTTTTGCTGATCAACAATATTATTCTGGTAGTTGCTACGGCCATGATTTTATTGGGTACTTTGTTCCCCCTGATCCATGAAGCAATTTATGGAGAGGCCAATCGTGTTTCCATTGGCGCCCCGTATTTCAATGCGTTATTCCTGCCGCTGATGGCATTGCTGGCCATGTTTCTTGGTCTGGCTACTTTTTCGCGCTGGAAAAAAACCTCACTGGATTACTTCAAACAACAAACCGGAAAGTTGCTACTGGCCGCTGTGTCTCTCGGTATTGTGATTCCATTTTTGGTTACTGCCAAAGTGAATATGGGTGCGATGTTCGCCGTGATACTGGCACTGTGGATAATTGGCAGTATTGCCAAGGATGTGGTGTCTAAAGCGCGCAATAAACAAAATTTACTGGCCGGCTTGCGTAGTTTGAGCTTGAGCTACTGCGGTATGCAGGTGGCGCATTTTGGCTTTGCAATAGTTGTTCTGGGCATTTGCCTGACCAGTCATTACAGCGTGGAAGAAGACGTGCGTTTGGCCACTGGCGAAAGCATCAGTATTGGTAAATATGAGTTTCGTTTTGATGGGGTGGTTGAGCGCGAAGGTCCGAATTACACCGCAAATTCTGCCACCATTCAGGTGTTTCAAAACGGCGAAGAATATTTGACGATGCACCCAGAAAAACGCATTTATCATGCCCGTGGTGATGTGCAAACCGAAGCAGATATTCAGATTGGCCTGTTTCGTGATTTGTTCACTGCGCTCGGTGATCCACGTGGTGACGATGCGTGGGTTGTGCGTATTCATGTGAAGCCGTTTGTCATCTGGATTTGGATGGGCGCTTTCATCATGGCGCTAGGAGGTATCACGGCAATTTTGGATAAACGTTATCGCAGCAAAAAATTGGTCAACAGCCCGGTCCTAGAAGCTGGTGTCATGCAACCTGTATTGGAGCACTGAAGCCAATGCAAATCAGTGGGCGCGCTAAACTATTTGTTCCTGTCGTAATTTTTTTATCCATGCTTGCCCTGCTATTGTTTGGGCTCGGTCGCGATCCCAATTTAGTGCCCTCAGCGTTGGTCAATCGACCTTTGCCAGAATTTACCAAACCAGATTTATTTGATGCCAGCGCTACGGTCAGCAGTACCCAATTGCGCGGTGGTATATTCGTGGTAAATGTATGGGCCACTTGGTGCCCTCCCTGTCACGCTGAACATCCGTACCTGGTGGAGATCAGTGAGCGCGAAACTGATATCACTTTTGTGGGCGTCAACTACAAAGATGATGCGGACGCAGCGCGGGCTTTTCTGCAGGAACGCGGTAACCCTTTCAAATTTAGTCTTACTGATCTTGATGGCAGTTTGGGAATTGATCTTGGTGTTGCCGGCGCTCCCGAAACTTTTATCGTAGATAGTACCGGCACAATTGTTTATCGTCATGTTGGTATGATCGATAACAAGGTATGGGCCACAATATTCGCTCCTTTGATTGCCAAAATTCAATAATGAATAAATTTATAGCGCTCATGTTGCTGTGTTTTTCGCTGTTGGCAACCAGCACTTTTGCTGCCATTGACGACCTGACTTTTACTTCGCCTGAAGCAGAAGTCCGTTATCATCAATTAATCGATGAGATGCGCTGCCCCATGTGTCTTAACGCCAATCTGTCCGGTTCTGACGCGCCAATTGCTGCCGACTTACGCGCCGAAATTTTCAAACAGATACAAGAAGGCCGCACCAATCCCGAAATTATTGAATTCATGCGTGCCCGCTATGGCGATTTCATCATGTACCGGCCGCCTTTAAATAGAGGTACGGTACTGCTTTGGTTTGGCCCTGGGGCATTGCTGCTTGCTGGGTTTTTCATCTTGCGGCGCATGCTGGCAGCTGCTCATGCTGCTCCGGCTACTGAAAAACTGAGTACAGAAGAAATGCAACAGCTCAACTCCATACTTGACGACTCCAAGGATTAAACCCATTTATGTCGCCGCTTTTTATACTGTTTACCGCGATGATTGCGCTAGCGATGTTGTTTGTTATGGTCCCGCTGTGGCGTTATCGCGGCGAGGCTGTTTATTCTTCACTGGCGTTACGCAAACAAAAAAATCATGAGGTATTCCAGCAGCGCATAGGTGAGTTGGAACTTGAGTTACAACAGGAGCTGATTAATGCAGAAGAACACGCCAAGCTTTTAGCAGAGTTACAGCGTGCTTTCCTGCGTGACATACAAGCGCTCGACAGTCAGACGCAGGGCAGCAACAGTTTAAAAGGAAGCAGGGTAATACTGACCGTATTGGTGTTGTTAATTCCACTAATGAGTTTTTGGCAATACAGCACCTGGGGTTCTGGGGCTGATCTGGCTTTGCCAAAATTATTACAAGAAGTCAAAACTGCCGAAGATGAAGCCACTCAAAAAGAGGCACTGGAAAATCTCGCCACGTTTTTGCAGCAACGTTTAAGCCGCCGTCCTGACGATATCCAAAACGGTTATATGCTGGGAACGCTGTATACCCAACTGGAAAATTTTGCAGATGCCGAGGCCACATTCAGGCAAATGCTTACCCAAATGGACCCCAATGCCGACCGTGCTACTGTTTTGGGGCAATTGGCCCAAGCGCAGTATCTGTTGCATGACTCCAAAATAACTGCAGAAGTGCAGGTAACAATTGACGAAGCATTGGGTCTTGATACCAACGAATACTCAGTGATGAGTATTTTGGCAATTGATGCTTTTCTGAAGGAGGATGTAGTGGGGGCGCTCGGCTATTGGCGTCGGCAATTATCTGCTGCCACGCCTGGTTCCCAGGAAGCAGATGCACTCCGTGAGCGTATTACCATGGTGGAATCTTATTTACCTGCCGAGCAAGTGGCAGAGGCAAAAGGCCCGACCATCACGCTGGTAATCAATGTGGCGCCAGAAGTTGCAGCACAAGTTGACCCCACCATGCGTCTGTTTGTGTTTGTGCGAAATCCAGCTATGCCCATGCCGATTCTCGCGCAAAATATTCCACTGCCTGAATTCCCCTTTTCAATCACACTTGATAATTCGATGTCGATGACCGGCATGACGATGGACCCTGCGGTCAATCTAATCGCTGGCGCGAGAATTTCAGCATCCGGGAATGCCCTTGCCCAAAGCGGAGATATGCAAACGGTTTCTGCCCCTTTTCTGTTGCCAGACATTGCTGCGCCATTAGAGTTGCTCATTGACGAAGTTGTTCCTTGACCCGCCTAAAAACTATATTGCGAAAATAACTCAACTTTTGGGTCACAACAGTAAGGGTTTTTATCTCTCTCTCAGATAGCCAATTAAAAGTGAATTCACTACCAACATGACTGCTGGTAAATTTTCCGCGCTGCGTTCAGCCTTCAGTAATCGCAACTATGCAATTTACATGGGCGGCAATTGTATTTCTCTCATCGGCTACTGGATGCAGCGTCTGGCGGTAGGTTGGTTGACCTGGGAAACTTCCCATTCCGAATTCTGGGTAGGCGCAGTGGCCTTTGCCGAGATCTGCCCACTCATTTTTGTGGGTCCATTCTTCGGGGTGTATTCGGACCGTTTTGACCGCAAAATTCTCGCGATCATCATTCAAACCTTGATGACAGTGCAGGCCTTTATTTTGTTTGCCTATATTTGGCTGGATATGTTGAGTATTGGAGTTTTGTTTACTCTTACGCTGGTAGAAGGTGTTATTCAGGCCGCCTATCAGCCCGTACGACTTGCGCTAATTCCCAATCTGGTGCGCAAGACCGATTTAGTGGCAGCAGCGGCGTTCACGGCTGTGTCATTTAATGTGGCGCGTTTCCTTGGGCCAGCAATTGCCGGTGTTGTGATCAGTTTGTATAGCCCTGCTTGGGCCGTGTTATTTAATGCCGTTACTTATTTGTTAATTATTTTTGCGTGGTACTTCATCAAACTTCCACCCACGGTAGAAACTGCCGCACCAAAACAAAGTTTGTTGCGCGACATGCGCGATGGAATGACCTATATACAGGCCCGCCCGGCTTTGTTTTCTATGTTTTTGATGATGACGATCGTGGCTTTGTTTGCCCGGCCTCTCACCTATTTGCTTACGGCTTTTGTCGGGGCGGTTTATAAAGCTGGCCCAGAAACTCTGGCGTTATTTACATCAGCCGTCGGAGTGGGTGCCGTAGTGGCTGGCTTACTCTTGTCCATGCATGGGCACACCAAAGGATTGATCCGTAACATAATGCTTAACACCCTGAGCACCGTCATTTGTATGATGTCGTTTGCCAGCATCGACAATATCTGGCTCGCTGCTGTGCTGTTGTTTGGTTTTGGTTATTCGTTAACGGTATGCACGGTATCCAGCCAAACTCTGGTGCAAACTTGTGTGGATGATGCCATGCGTGGCAGGGTGCTCAGCTTGTGGGTGGCGTTTACCCGGGGTGCCCCCGCGCTAGGCGTATTAGTTATTGGTTGGTTTTCCAATCATTTCGGCCTGATGTGGCCCAATGTTGTAGCCGCCCTTTTGTGTTTGTGCGGCATGTTATTGATGGTGAAACAGCGTAAAGCTATGCGGCTGTTCTTTGAAAAGAACACTGACTAAAGTCTGTCAAACTAGGTCTGAGTTTAATCAGGCGTCCTTATCCGGCTGCCCAAGTTGAAATACAAAAGTTCCTTAAACCAATATTTCCAACAGCAAGGATAGCTCGCCTGGTCTTATGGAACCTATTTTCAAAAAACTCGACACACCAGATTTTTATTTGCAGACTTAACCAAATCTGCTTCAAGAGAAGCAATATCAAGTTATCATTTGAAATTAGATTCTGATACCTGACACCTATTGTTAATTTGGAGCCCTGATGTTCCCCACCGAAGTCCTTGCAACCTATGTCGTCGATAGCGATTTTGATGCGTTGCCTATTGATGTTGTCATTGAGGCTAAACGCGCCTTGCTCAATTACTTGGGCTGCGCATTAGGTGGCAGTATTGAGCCGGCGCTGTCGATAGCAATCACCACCCTTGCGCCATTTTCCGGCAAGCCAACTGCTTGTGTACTCGGTCGCAGTGAACGCTTTGATGCACTACATGCCGCATTGCTTAACGGCATAGGTTCGCATGTGCATGAATACGACGACACCACGCCTAAGAACTATGTGCATCCGAGTGTGCCCGTGGCATCAGCACTGTTTGCGTATGCCAGTGCTAATTTGGTGTCCGGAAAAGATTTCGTGCACGCGTTTATTCTTGGCTTTGAAGTTGAGTCGCGTATTGCCGATTCGGTCTATCCGGCACATTACGAAGCGGGCTGGCATATCACCTCAACCGCCGGCGTGTTCGGTGCGGCGGCCGCCGTTGGCAGATTGCTAAATCTCGATAAACGGCAGATGGTGTGGGCCTTCGGTCTCGCCGCCACACAATCTGCGGGCATTCGAGAGATGTTCGGTTCCATGGCCAAATCTTTCCAGCCTGGTCGAGCCGCGCAGAACGGTTACACAGCAGCCTTGCTTGCGCAGGCAGATTTCACGGCTGGAGAAAAAGCACTCGAAGGACCGCGCGGTTTTGCAGAAGTCACCACCGGGGTTTTCGATGCGAGCAAGATTACCAGCGGTCTTGGCACAGATTTCAGTCTGCGCGTGAATGCCTACAAACCCTATGCATGCGGGTTGGTGGTACATCCCACTATTGATGGCTGCAGCCGCTTGCACACACAGTATCAGCCGGATCCGGCCACCATCACTGCCGTGCGTTTACGCGTGACACCGTTGGTGCTGGATCTGTGTAACCAGCGTGAGTTAAAGCGCGCGTTGCAGAGCAAGTACTCGATTTATCATGCCGCAGCGATTGGCCTCGTGCGTGGCAAGGGCGGTTTACAAGAGTTCACCCAAGCTGCCGTGGACGATCCTGCCCTGACACGCATTCGTGCTCTGACCACTGCTATCCCTGACAGTTCAATCACTGCTGATCAGGTCCACATCGAAGTAGATCTTGCTTCAGGCAAAACCTTGACCCTGTTTGTCGAGCAGTCGCTTGGTAATCTGCTCAATCCGCTTAGCGATGTACAAATTGAAGACAAGTTTCGCGATCAAGCAGTGCTGGCACTGCCACCGGCGGTGGTCGAACAACTCATTCAGATATGTTGGAGTATCGATACGATGGTTGATGTTGGTACGCTGTGCCGCGTCACGGCGCCCCACGAAGCGGGAATAAACTAGAGCCGAGGAGAATCAAAATGTACCAGTCGCGAACCAGAAGGCTATGGCTGCTGTTGGTAAGTTGCGTTGCTATGCTGCTGCTTGGTTGTGGCCAAGACACTAATACTGTTGCAAATGATTCTGAGCTAAGGGAAATCCGCATTCCACTGGGCGCCGGCGGTGTGGGCTTCTTGCCGTTGCTGATGGCGCAGGAATACAACCTGATTGAAAAGCATGCACGTGCGGCTGGCTTGCAGGATCTGACAGTGCGCTGGATCGAACTTGGCGGACCGGCCGTCATGAACGATGCCCTGTTATCCGGCTCAGTCGATTACATCGCAGCGGGGCCGCCGGCCTTTCTGACTTTATGGGATAAGAGTCGAGGCACGGCTGATGTGCTGGGAGTGGCCGCCTTGACATCACTGCCGATGTATCTGAATACAAGTGCATCTCATCTGCGCACCATTGACGATCTTACCAACCTCGACAAAGTGGCAGTAACAGCCATCAAGGTTTCCATCCCGGCACTCATCATGCAAATGTATGCTGCGCAGCATTACGGGGCTGACCAGGCCGAACGCTTCGACCAGTTTACAGTAACCATGACACACCCTGATGCCGTCGTGGCACTGCTGTCAGGTTCCGGCGCCATCACCGCGCACTTTACCTCGCCGCCGTTTCACCAACGCGAGCTCAAGGATCCCGCGATGCGTACCATTATGACTTCGCTAGATGTGATGGCAGGCAACACTACCTTCGCCATGCTGTCGACCACGCGCCGCTTCCATGATGATAATCCTCGGGCTTATGGTGCCGTACTGGCCGCGTTGGAAGAGGCGAATGCCATGATCCGTGCCGACCCGCTCGCTGCTGCTCAAGTGCTGGTCGATACCGATGGCAGTGGTGGCTTTACCCGCGACGAACTAGTCGAAGTACTGCGTGATCCTGCCATTGATTTCACTACGGTGCCGGCCAATGTCATGCGCTACGCCACCTTCATGAACGAGATCGGTGCACTGAACCTCTTGCCGGAGCGTTGGCAGGATCTGTTCTTCCCCGAAATACATAACCTCAGCGGCAGTTGAGCTCATGGCAGAATCCCACCAGGAAGCGCACAAGCAACATTCACCATTGCTTTCTGTTCAGGGTGTTACGCTGCAATACCGCACCACTGACCAACTGCTTACGGCTACCTACCGCGTCAGCTTAGACGTGCAACGCTCGGATCGCTTCGTGGTGCTGGGTCCATCGGGATGCGGCAAATCCACACTGCTCAAGGCCATTGGCGGTTTTCACGCACCCACCGAGGGTCGCATCCTACTCAATGGCACCGCAGTGCATGCTCCGGGGCCGGAGCGTGCCTTCGTGTTTCAAGAATTCGATCAGCTGCTGCCCTGGCAAACCGTACGCGCTAACATTGAGTTCGCACTTATCGCCGGTGCGCATCTGGCGCGAGGTGAGGCCGCCGATCGTGCGGCGCACTATATCGCCAAGGTTGGCCTGCACGCATTTGCCGACAACTACCCGCACACGCTGTCCGGTGGTATGAAGCAGCGTGTTGCCATCGCGCGTGCCATGGCCATGGAGCCGGCTATTCTGCTAATGGATGAACCTTTCGCGGCGCTCGATGCCCTGACTCGGGAACACATGCAACAAGAATTGTTGCAACTTTGGCAAGACACGCGTTTTACTGTAATTTTTGTAACTCATTCGATTCCCGAAGCAATTCGCATCGGCAACCGCATCCTGTTGCTTAGCGCACACCCCGGTCAGGTGCGCGCCGAACTTAATAGCCCCGGCACTGATCTGCGCGACGCGCAGGGCAAACTGTTGTCGACTCGTATTCAGGAGTTGCTGTTCGATCGCGCCCTCAAATCCGCAGCTGGTGACAATGGAGGCAATGACAATGTCTGAACCAACACATGAGCGTCCGGAAATCGTCAACACACTCAACACCCACGAGTTCGCAGTAATTCAAGCGCCACACAGCCGCTGGCGGCGCCTCTGCGACAATGGTGCCTTCCGCAAAACTTTGGTGCTCGTCGTGCTGATGGTGATTTGGGAAGTCTACGCGCGCGCACTAGCCAACCCGCTGCTGTTCCCTACATTTTCTGCCACCGTGGGCGCACTGCTCAGCGCGCTGGTTACCGGCGAGTTGCCGCGTGCCGCAGCTGCCACGCTTATTCTGTTGTTCAAAGGTTATTTAGCTGGGCTGCTGCTGGCGGCGTTATTGACCGCATTTGCGAGCATGACTCGCATCGGCGCGGATATTCTGGAAACACTCACCGCTATGTTCAATCCATTGCCTTCGATTGCACTGCTGCCGCTCGCACTCATCTGGTTTGGACTGGGCGAAGGCAGCATTATTTTCGTGCTGATTCACGCCGTAGTGTGGGCCGTGGCACTCAATGCCTTCGCAGGTTTTCGCAGTGTTAGTCCAACACTCAAGATGGTGGGACGCAACTATGGCCTTTCACGTGCTGGTTTCGTGCTGCGCATTCTAATCCCCGGCGCGTTCCCCAGCATCCTCACTGGACTTAAGATCGGCTGGGCCTTCGCCTGGCGCACATTGATCGCGGCCGAGTTGGTGTTTGGTGTGAGTTCCGGCAGTGGCGGGTTGGGCTGGTACATCTACCAGAGTAAAAACCAATTGGAAATCCCGGCAGTTTTCGCGGGGCTGTTGACCGTGATTTTGTTTGGGCTTAGTGTCGAAAATTTAGTGTTTAGGGTGATTGAGAAACACACTGTGCGGCGCTGGGGCATGGCGAGTTGATGGACCACGTTGAAGTTAGCCAAACTGCCACGGGCCCAGTAGTTCCCCAATAACACGTCCTGTGGGCGCAATCATGCGCTATTGCAGCGAGTAGACCTGCATTCATAATTGGAGCTTCCAATCTAGATAAAAATAGAGACTGCGTAAATTGCATGAGTACGACAGTGATCAGCAATAGTCTGCCTAGCAAGCTGGGAATAGGGCACGTTTTTTAGGCGTAACATGCTCGTTCAATTACTGAGCCACAGCGTCAGCACACACACAACTTACTTGCCGTGTTCGGACTCTGATGAGATCAACGTTGTCTCCAATTTCATAATCGGAAGTAAACGTCACGTCCTGGTTATCACTGCGCTGCCAAGCTGAATTAAATTCCAATATTTTTATTTCGTTGGTTGCGTTACTGAAGGTTACCGACAATTGGTAGTTACCACTTGAGGCTGTGCACATAGTGTTTTTTAGCGTGCCGTCGACGTGTGCAAAGGTATTACGTTGTTCGTAAGATATTGAGACGGCCGCTTGGCATATTGCGGTCTTAGGAGGAGGTAAGACCTTTAATTTAATAGAGATATCACTGTCCACCCGAATTCGTGTTGTGTTGCCGTCTTTTTCGACGCTGATACGCTCTGCATTACCTGCCTCTGGTTGTGGTGGTTCGTCTTGAGAAAAGGCGAATGATCCGCAGCTAATAAGCAGTATAAAAAATCGACGGATTGTATAAGGTGCTATTTTTGTTTGCATGGGCTTGAATAAAATGTGGCGATGAATTTGGAAAACATTCTATTGTCTCTTTACTTCTGTTTATTAACTGATTTGTTTCACGTAAGGAAAATGTGGTCTGCTTGCATTTATACCATTTATACTAGCAGGGTTGTTTTATGTTTGAAAAATGTGGTCTTTCCCCATTTACCTCCCGAGGTCTTAACCCTATGCGGGCCTTCAAAACTCTGCTTATCCTGAGTCACCGCTACATTGGTATTCCCCTGAGCTTCATGTTTGTGGTGTGGTTTGTGTCTGCGTTTTTCATGATCTACACGGGTGGCATGCCCCGTGTTACTCCAGAAATGCAGGTCGACGGGGCTTCACCGATTGATTTCACCCGTGTGACGCTGACGCCGGGCCAGGCGCGGGATGTGGTCGGCTACACATCCAGTAATGTGAGTATGCGTAACCTGCTGGGCAGACCGGTTTACGAATTCTTCGAACCGGGTTACGACAACACCCTGGTCTTCGCCGACACAGGTGAAATAGTTGGTGCATTAAACGAAACACAGGCCGCACGTGTAGCCAGCGACTTTCTCTCTATACCCCTAGAAAAATTTGGTTACGTGGGCATGATCGACGCCGTCGATCAGTGGACGCTGACGCAGCAAAGTGAATTGCCGATGCACAAATTCACTGCCGCCGATGGCCTGGGTACCGAGGTGTACGTGTCACAAAATAATGCTGCTATCAGTGTTTACACCACGACGCAAAGCCGGGTGCTCGCCTGGCTTGGCACGATTCCGCACTGGCTTTATTTTACTTCGCTGCGTATTAATCAACCGCTCTGGTATGACATAGTCGTGTGGTCGGCAGGCCTTGGTTGTGTCATGGCGCTGCTCGGCCTTTGTCTTGGCTTTACGCAATTTCGCCAATCGCGACCGTTTCAACTTGCGCGTTCTATTCCCTATCAAGGATTGATGCGTTGGCACTACATACTTGGCGTTGTATTCGGTTTGTTTACGCTGACCTGGGTGTTTAGCGGCTTGTTGTCGATGGAGCCTTATTCCTGGACCAATTCACAAGGTGTTTCCTACGACCCTGCGGTGTATGCCCAAGGCGAGTTGGATCTCGCTGCATTCCCAGTCGTCACTACCTATGATTGGGATGTGTTGGGCGCGGGGTATGAAATCAAGCAGGTGGATTTCCAATGGATCGGCGGCCAGCCCTATCTGCTGGCCAGCTACAGTGTGCCAATCGATGCTAAGTCGGAAAAACGCGATCGTTTGCATCAGCCCTACAACATAGCCGGACAGTCTGATGCAAAGAGCATTCTGATCAACGCAAACAGTGGTCGGCTGGTAACCGGTTTTGATCAGGCAGATCTAGTGACCAAACTTGATAACTCAATAGCAGAGGCCGTCACTGAAGTTACCCTGCTCGACAACTATGACGACTACTATTATTCGCGCGGTGGTCAGTTGCCCTTGCCGGCGTTACGGGTGAAATTCGACGATCCCGCGCAGAGCTGGATTTACGTAGATCCCGAACTCAGCCAGGTGCTGACACTGGTCACCAAGTTCAGCCGGGTCGAACGCTGGCTGTACAACGGGCTGCACAGTCTCGATTTTGCTTTCTGGTATAACAAACGTCCGCTTTGGGATATCGGTGTGATTGCGTTACTGCTCGGCGGCCTTGGTACCAGTATGTTAGGCCTCTATTTCGGCCTACGCAGACTCAAGCTTGACACCATTACCCTCATACACAGACTCAAAGGAATGACCTCGGTCTCGAAAGCTGTGCATGCCAATCAGTAATCTAGTTGTCTGTAGATTATCTGCCAGCATTTTGTTACTTACGCGCCAGGTTGAGAGCTATAAATACGGTTGAGGGTGAGAAAGGGGTGATAGCTTAGCTACCTGGTTGATCGACTATAAGCAGATTAGGTCATATCTAAATTGAAGTAGGGAGCGGGGATTGTTTGTACCCTTATGAAGCTTTGGTCGTCCTGCACGTGCAGGACGACCAAGCATATAAAGTCAGCTATCAATTTTCAGTTGTAGTTTCTGTTTCCTCATGTGGCTGTTCTGCTGCCGGTTCTACGGTTTCTATTACGGTTGGTGCTTGTTGTGCCGCCAAGGCTTCAGTCGCGCGCGATATCAGGTAAGCGCGTAATGCGGCGGTGTCAGCGGCTTGCAAACGGTCAGCAAAACTTACCATGCCGCGTTCCTGGCGCACACCCCCTAGCACGATGGAGTCAAAACCTTCCTGCGAATGTAACATTGGGCTGACCAGCAGGTTGGGGAAGTTGGCGCCTCTTGCTGCACCACCATTGCCATGGCAAGTGGTGCAGTGCTGGTTGTAATGTTCTTCACCAGCCAACACTTCTTCCGCGCTCGCTGTGAGTGGCGGTGGGTTAAGTACAGGTGCGGTAAAACTCACTGGTTCGGGTAGCACAGCCGCACCGTCAAGGGTAAATACCATCAGGCGAGCGTGGTTTGGCGCGTAATAATTACCCGCCTGATTGATGCCTACACTCGCAGCAACATACTGCTTGCCGTCTAGTTCATAAGTAATCGGCGCAGCCACCATGCCGGTTTGGGTTTCGAACTGCCAAACTTTGGCACCAGTAGCGACATCGTAAGCGCGGAATTCGTTGTTGTTGTTGCCACCACCGGAGAACACCAGACCACCTGCGGTGGATAGCAAGCTACCTGTGGGGCCCGGTAACTCTTCACTGCGCCATACTTCTTTGCCCGCGATGGGATCCCAAGCCACTACAAAACCCACGAATTCACGGGGTTGATCGGGATTTTCACGGTAGAAGGCAGCGCTGGCACTCATATCAATGCCAAGGTTGGTACCCGCCGGATTGGGGGTGAATTTTTCCATACTTTTCATAACGAAATAAGCACGCTGGGCAGCGATGTAAATCAGGCCTGTTTCTGGGTTGAAGGCATTTGCATGCCAGCCGTGTGCACCCTGTACACCCGGTGCCAGATTAAAAATTTTATCGCGGTCATAACGCGCTTCGGGCACTTCAATAGGCCGGCCAGTCACCATATCCACACCGGTTGCCCAGTTAACTTCTGTGAAAGGATCGGCTTTTAATAGCTCGCCAGTGCCTGCGTCTAGCACATACATAAAGCCATTTTTGTTGGGTTGTACCAGAACATGTCGCTGCTCACCGTTGAAAGCGAGATCAAGCAACATCATGGGGCTCATCGCATCGTAATCCCAGGTGTCGCCCGGTGTGGTTTGATAGTGCCATGCGTATGCGCCGGTATCGGCATTCACAGCCAAGATGGAGGCAACAAACAGGTTATCACCGCCATTGGGGTCACGCACCCGCTGATCCCAGGGTGTACCGTTACCGGTTCCAAACATCACCAAATTGTTTACTTCATCGAACACGATGGCATCCCAGACGGTACCTCCCCCGCCTAATTCCCACCATTTACCACTCCAGGATTTGGCAGCCAAAGCCATTTGTGGCGTTTCAAAACCAAGTTCTGGGTTACCAGGCACGGTATAGACGCGCCACAGATCTGCACCGGTGCGGGCATCATAAGCACCGAGATAGCCGCGTACGCCAAATTCGCTGCCAGAGTTACCAATCAACACTTGGCCTTTGATTACACGTGGTGCGCTGGTGACTGTGTATAGTTTGCTTTGATCGACTGTAAGTTTGCGCCAGGCTTCGGTACCAGTCTTGGCGTCGATGGCAATAAGATAACCATCGAGAGTGCCCACAAATATGTTGCCTTCAAAAGCCGCAATACCGCGGTTAACTATTCCACAACATACTTTAATGGCAGTTTCGCCAGGTGTTTTTGGGTCGAATTGCCATAATTGCGTGCCTGTACGAGCATCGTAGGCATAGACTTTGCTCCAAGCAGTAGATACATAAATCACGCCATCGATGTACAAGGGTGTGCCTTGTTGTGACAAATTAGTATCGTAGTCTGCGTACCAACCCAAACCAAGTTGACTGACAGTATCGCGGTTGATCTGGTTGAGAGGGCTGTAATGGCGCTCTTCATAGGTGCCACCTACTGACATCCATTGCGAGGGTTCAGCGGCCGCGTTGAGCAGACGTTCTTGTGTGACATTGGCAGCAGTGGCTGTTGGTGCGGATGCTGGTTCATTGACATTGCTATCGGTTTGCGACGACTCCTGTTGGGCAGGCTGACAACCTGTGAGCAGCGTAAGGGCTAATGCACCTAAGGTAAAAAATCGGATATTGGTCATGCTTGCTTCCTCTCAAAAAGAGTATGTTTTTGAATTAGTGTTGTTGATGACAACCTTTGCCTTTCAGCTTACTAGATTGGCGGTGACAAAGTAACAGGGAGTATATAGTGCTGTTGCTCACTATGGGCAAAATAAAGTGCAGTAAGATTGGTGTGGAAAAGATGACAAGAAAAGGATCAATTTTGATAAAAAACAAACAGATTTATAGAGGGTAAAGCACATCTAGCAAGACTTTCTGTCGATTAGAGAAGGTGATAGGCTGAGCGTATTAAGGTCCTGTGTTGTACGGCGCTTAACAGGTTTTAATCAAAGAGGCTGTGAATGCGAAATTTAGTGAAAAATCTACTGTTGATTACAGTTGCCTCAGTTTGTATGCAAAGTTTGTCTGCGCTGGCCGTTGAAAATTTCACCTCCGAGCCGGTGGCAGAATTTATTCATCTAATCAAAGGGCCAAGTGGCAATACACTGGTGGCTGTTGATACCGATGGCTTAATTCTGGTGGAGGGAGTGCCTGCCGAATTTGCCGCCGAATATCTAGCGTTTGTTAAAAAACTTACCAAAGAAACAAGAATTCTTAGCTTGGTCAACACACACTGGCATCCTCATTCCAGCGGCTTGAATGCGACATTGGCAGCTGCAGGAGTAGAGATCATTTCTCACGCCAATACCAAACAATGGCTGGGGGCAACCATCCGTAAGCGTGGTGAAGAAGTTGTTCACACTCCAGTGCCCAAAGACGCACTGCCCACACAGACTTTTTATGACAAATATTCCATACCCTTCCGCGCTTCCACTATTGAACTCGGGTATCTCTTGCACGCGCATACCGATGGGGATATCTACGCATTTTTTCCTGCGCAGAATATTCTTTACACAGGGCCTGCTGTGCGTACTGACACCTGGAGCACAGTGGACGAAACAACTAATGGTTTTATTGGTGGACTGATGGATGGCTTAGACCAACTCACCGGTTTGATCAATACCGACACCACAATAATTCCTGCCGGTGGACCGGTACTCGACAAAGCAGGTTTCGAAACTCAGTTAGCCTTGTACAAAAATCTGATGGAACAAATGGTAGCTTTGTTGCGGCAGAGTCGCAGTGTCGAAGAAGTAGTGATCGCTAATCCTGCTATTGGACTAAAACCAGAGTGGGGCTCACCTGACGATTTTCTGGATCAGGGCTTCCGCAGTTTTTATGGACACCTGCGTAATAGTCGTCATGTTGGCACAATGCCATAAATTGCAGGCGCTAAAATCTACAAAAATTGATGAGAATTAACATGCTTAAATATAAGGTTCGGGCAGTTGTTTTGTTAAGTTCTGCTCTGCTATTGCAGACAGTCGCTTATGCCGAACCCACCGAACATGCCAGTGCCGTTGCCGATTCGTTTGATCGTATCAATGAAGCCGAGCAGAAATTTAATTTTCTCGACGAAAACTGCATGGACTGTCATAACGCAGAAGATTGGGCCGGTAGTCTAGCATTTGATCTGATTGCTCCCACTGAAATAGCCGATAATGTTGCGGTGTGGGAAAAAGTAATTAATAAACTACAAGGCAGAATGATGCCGCCCGCCGGGCAACCACGGCCTGATAATGCTCAGACCGATGAGTTCATCACCTGGGTGGAAGACTATTTAAATCATGCTGCTGCCGGTCAGCGGCAGGTGGGAAGTGTGGGGTTGCATCGTCTCAACCGGAAGGAGTACGCAAATGCTGTGCGTGATTTATTCGGCGTTACTGTAGATCCCAACGCATTGTTACCCTCTGACGCTTCGGTCGAGGGTTTTGACAATGTTGCAGAGGCTCTGCGTGTATCCCCTTCATTTTTGGATCAGTCGCTGATTGCTGCGCGTGTAGTTGTGGCGCAGGCGGTTGGTAATCCGGCTCCAAGAGCGGGTGGCACGACTTATCGTGTTGATAGTCAGGCTGGCCAATATGCCCACATTAGCGGTTTGCCATTGGGCACTCGCGGCGGCATGGCAGTAGATCATTATTTTCCCGCTGATGGTGAGTATCTACTAAACATCGGTAATCTCGCACAAGCACTGTGGGTCTTTAATCAAGAATTTACACACACTCTGATTGCAACCTTAGACGGTGTCAGGTTTTTTGAGCTTGAGATAGGCGGTGCTAAAGATTTGCAAGCAATCGATCAGATAGGCGACCCGGCCGTTGATGAGATCAACGGCAGAATGAAAAATATTCCATTTACTGCCACTGCTGGCCCACACAAGCTGGTCATAACATTTATCCACCGTTCATTTGCAGAATTTGAGGGTAATCTTCATTCACTCACTCCAGGTGGCGGTGAAAATATCATTGCGCTTAATTCCGTAGAAGTGCAGGGGCCATTTAATCCAACTGGACTGAGTGCAACACCTGCTCGCAATAAAATATTTACCTGTTATCCCACGGCTAGTGACCAAGAATCTGCTTGCGCACAACAAATTATTGGACAAGTTGCCCGTTTGGCTTTTCGCGGGCCGGTAGAAGCAACAGATTTGGATCGCCTCTTGGCGATTTACGAGACCACAAGTAGTGCTGAGGGTTTCGATCTTGGTGTGCGACGCGCGTTGACCGCCATCATTGCTAGTCCAAAATTTGTATACCGGATGGAATCAGCACCTCTAGGCGCTGAACCTGGTTCTATTCATCGTTTGTCTGATATACAACTGGCTTCACGGCTGTCGTTTTTCTTGTGGAGCAGTATTCCTGATGCCCAGTTGCTAGATTTGGCTGACGCCGGAAAATTAAGTGATCCTGCCACCTTGCGTGCCCAGGTTGAACGTATGTTGCAAGATCCAAGAGCGGAAACCCTCGCCTCTAACTTTACATATCAATGGCTGGAAATGGGTGCGCTCGATGACATTGAGCCCGATCCGGCTTTGTTCCGTGATGTGGATCGCGGTGTGCGTGAGCTGTTCAAGACTGAACTTGATTTTCTAGCGCGTGATGTGTTGCTTAGTAATAATCCGGTAACTAATCTGCTGACGGCAAACTACAGCTTTCTCAATGAACGTCTCGCATTGCATTACGGTATAAACAGTGTGAAAGGAGATGAGTTTAGACGAGTGGAACTCGACGATAGCAGCCGTTATGGTCTGTTGGGAAAAGGTGCATTGTTGATGGTGTCTTCTTATCCTGACCGCACCTCACCCGTGTTACGCGGTGCTTATGTGCTTGAACATTTGATGGGCACTCCGCCGCCACTACCCCCGCCCAATGTAGAAGCTTTGGTCGAAAATAAAGTCGGTACCAAACAAATGACAGTGCGCGAACGTCTTGAAGTACATCGTGACAATCCAACCTGTGCTGCCTGCCATGGTTTCATTGATCCGCTTGGATTTGCCCTGGAAGGTTTTGATGCTGTGGGCCGCAAACGTACAATTGATCGGACTGTCGGTGCGTCAATAGATACATCGGGTGTATTACCAGACGGCAGTAGTATTTCTAATATCAACGATCTACGCGATTCATTACTTGCCAGACCGCAATTATTCGCGGAAAACCTGGCTGAAAAACTTATGCTCTATGCGCTTGGCCGACCACTTGAACCACAAGACATGCCCACAGTACGCCACATAGTTTCAAGTTCCGCACAAGCGGATTATCGGTTCTACGATATTGTGCAAGGCATTGTGAGTAGCGATCAGTTTTTGTTTGTGCAGGAACCCCTGCCGCTGGTTGAAGAGCCAGCTGAACCAGTAGTCGCAGTGGTCAATTAATTTTAATGCAAGCGTATTTGTTGTAGTCAGTAAAAATGAATTAATGCAAATGCTATAGGGGTCAGCTAAGACTGACATTCAACTACAAAGTATAAAAATGCAGGGGACTAGCCCAATGTTTATAACAAAAAAACATCTATCACGACGCCATGTGTTGCGCGGCATGGGTGCCAGCATTGCACTGCCATTCATGGACGCGATGGTGCCCGCTGCTACTGCACAAACAGCGGCAAATTTACGTCTGGGATTTGTATACGTGCCGCATGGTGCCGTGCATGACCGTTTTGTACCTGCTGCAACCGGCAAAGATTTTGAGATCACCAAAATTCTGGAATCACTTACAGATTTTCGTGAACACATTACTATCGTCAGCGGTTTGCGCAATAAACCTGGTGAAAGCCCCGATCCTCACGCCATCAAAGCCGGCACTTGGTTGCGCTGTGTTGCACCCGAAGGCACTGCTAATCCCGAGGATGGTGTCAGTTGTGACCAGATGGCTGCGCGTATTCTTGGTACCCAAACACCATTTCCCTCGCTAGAAGTGTCTACTCTGGAAGGTGGCGCGGGTAGTTTTGCCTCTACAATTGCTTTCAAAACACCGGATCAGCCACTGCCTATGGAAGGTAATCCACGCAAGTTGTACTACCGTTTGTTCGGGCAGGGCGATACCAATCAGGAGCGTGCTGCAATATCCAGCGAAACCGGCAGCTTACTGGATTTTGTGCTGGCAGATGCCAACAGTCTCAACAAGCAATTAGGCGCGAATGACCGGGTGATGATGGATGAATACCTGCAATCTGTACGCGAAATCGAAATGCAAATGCAAAAACTAGCCGAACAGGATTTGTCGGGTGTTGAAATACCGGATGCCCCCGTTGGCACACCAGGTGCTTTCCCTGCTCATCTGGACTTAATGTACAGTCTGATGGCGCTGGCCTACCAAGCTGATCTCACGCGCGTAATTACTTTTATGTCGGACCGTGAAGTCAGTATGCGAACTTTCACACACATCGGTATCTCCGACGCTTTCCATCCTTTGTCGCATCATCAGAACGACCCTGCCAAGCTTGATCGACTGTCCACAGTACAAGCCTGGTATGCCTCAGCTTTTGGCAAGTTTGTAAAAACCTTGGCAGCAATGCCGGATGGAGACGGCTCGGTACTTGATCACTCCATGTTGCTGTACGGTAGCGGCATGGCCAACAGTAACCTACACAATAATGATCCTATACCAGCTGTCATTGTGGGACGCGGTGCTGGACGCCTCAAAGGTGGCCAACATTTAGCATTTGCGCAAGACACGCCGTTAGCTAACCTGATGCTGACCATGCTCGACAAAGCCAACGTCGAAGTTGATCACTTTGGCGACAGCACCGGGTTACTTGCCGACCTGTAGATTCTGAAACCGAATAGAGACCGGAAACATTTTTGTACAGACAAAATTAAATCCGGTTTGGTTTGTTGTGAAATTAAATGCGCTTGATTTTTTTATTTTTCCAAACTAAAAGTTGCCAGTTCAACAAGATTTTGACCACTATGAAAAAGAATTTTTTAAAATTTTTGACGCTTGCTGCTGTACTCACCACTCCTATCTTTTTTGCGCAAGATGTTTTTGCGCAAACAGTACCACCGCAAAGTCTTGTGCAGTTGGTCGAAGCACAAAAATTTGACGAGGCACTAAACCTAATTGCAGCTGGTACAGACATAAATATACCCTCTGTAGATGGCACTACTGCATTACATTGGGCAGCCCACTTTGGCAATGCAGCAGTCGCCCAGCGTTTGCTGCGTGCCGAAGCCGATGTGAATACTCGCAATGATTATGGATCCTCACCGCTGATGGAAGCTGCAACTGTGGGGGATGTTGAAATGTTGAAACTGTTGCTGGCTGCAGATGCTGATGTAAATGCTACCAATCCAGAAGGGCAAAGTGCCCTCATGGCAGTCGCCAGAACAGGTAACTTGGCAGCGGCCGAACTGTTACTGAACCAGGGTGCTGAAATTAATGTTG
>CAIMTR010000146.1 GCA_903844415.1 uncultured Gammaproteobacteria bacterium | reverse complement strand
CACATGTTGAAGCTATCCACTGGAATGCGTTAATTGCTGACCCTGAAGTACTGTTGATCGACACCCGCAATGAATATGAAGTTCAGATAGGGTCTTTTGCGGGTGCTATCAATCCGCATACCGATTCGTTCCGCGAATTTCCTGACTATGTGCAGCAACATCTTGATCCTACTATCCATAAAAAAATTGCTATGTTTTGTACCGGTGGAATTCGCTGCGAAAAATCAACCGCCTATCTGAAAGAACTAGGTTTTTCGGAGGTTTATCACCTCAAGGGAGGCATTCTTAAATATTTGGAACAAGTGCCGGCTGCCCAACTCTCTGGCAGGGAGAGTGTTTTGTTTTTGATAATAGGGTCGCTGTAAACCATGACCTTGAAAAAGGGGGGTACGATCAATGTCATGCTTGTCGTTTGCCTATCACCGAGGCAGACAAAAAAAATTCACAGTATGAAAAAGGGGTCAGCTGCCCACGCTGTTATGGCTGTAATGACGCGGAACGGTTGCGTAATTTTCGCGAACGACAACGGCAGATGGAACTTGCAGTAGCGCGCGGTGAAAGTCATTTGGGTGCAGATGCTGCTTTGAGTATTCAACAACACAGGGCGCAAAAACTGGCCCTAAAAAAACAACAACAAGATGGGAAAACTGCGGCAGAGTCTGCCCAAAAGTAATCAGCAAGTGGGAAGGACGAGTTGTTATATTTTACCTATTGCTTTCATATTTGCTTGGTAGAGTTCTGACCCGCAAAAATGGTGCCGAGCTAAATTTATACAATTTGCAGTAAGCCAAATTCAAGTCATTAATCAGGAAATCCGCAATGAAGATACGAAATAAAATACTGCTAGCTGTCGGTGTAGTAGTGCTGGGCTTGCTTTATTGGGTGTTTGGAATACCTATGGTGGGCAATCCCGCAATTGCCACTGATGCCGCCACTATAGCTCGTGGTGAATATATTTATCATGCCGGTGGATGTGGTGCTTGCCATCAACTTGAGGGTGCTGATGGTCCCAGTGGTGGCTATGAGATTGAATCCCCTTTTGGTGGGACTTTCCGGGTGCCAAATATCACTCCCGATATCGCAACGGGAATTGGCGGTTGGACTGGCAAAGATTTTTTACTGGCACTAAAACACGGTCGCAGTCCAGGCGGTGGGTTCTATTGGCCTGCCTTTCCTTATCGCACCTATAAAAATATGAGTGATGCTGAGGTGTTGGATTTAGCTGCCTATTTACAAGCAATTCCTGCGCTCAGTAATGAGGTTGCTGACCACGATCTGCCTGCGTGGCAATTTAGCTGGATGATGGCTGGCTGGAATATTTTGGCTGGTATTCTCGAAGGTACACCACCAGCAGTTGGTGATGATCCACAAATACAACGTGGTGCTTATCTAGCGCGTGCCCTTGGCCATTGTGGCGAATGTCATACTCCGCGCAATAGCCTGGGCATGATGCAACTTACCAATGAATTTGCCGGCAGCGAGGCTATCTCTCCCGAGATTAGCCCTGCGGAACTCTCGGGCTGGACCGAGGAAGATTTTGTTGGCTTGTTACAGTTGGGGATGACCGCAAACTTTGATTTTGTCGGCGGTGAGATGGAGGATGTAATTAAACACACAAGTTTATTAACAGAAGAAGATCAAAATGCCTATGCTGCCTTCTTTACGCGTGTTACTGACGCAACTGCCCCAACCCCGGTCGAATAAACCATGTAAGAGAGGGTGGCTATTCATCATGGCAAAATCGGGCGGGTAAGATTGCTGATAAAAAACCTGATCCAAATCAGAAAAACAAGACAAAAAAACGCCCCGATTAAGGGGCGTTTTTTTATAACGGCAAAACTCTTTTCTTAGATCAATCCATACGGAAACGGTCGTGACAAGCACCACATTTTGGACCAATCGCAGCAACTGCATCTTTGACACCGGCTTCACCCTTAGTGTTCAGGATTTCCAGTGCGGCAGCAGCGCCAGCACCAAGGTCGGCGGCCAATTTGTCGAAATCAGCTTTGCTAGTCCAGATAGTATTGGAAGCGCGGGTTTTGATACCGGCACTGGCGGGGCCGCTTGTATCAGCAGCAGTAACCTCAGGGATCATGGATGCAAGCATTGCAACACGTTCTACTGCAGTTTTAGCTGCAGCCGCATCGTAAGGAGCAGTGCGAGCCATGGCGCCGAGTGGGCCGTTAGCAAATGACAACAATTTGAATACTGCCTGGCGGCGCGTAATATTTGCAAGGGCTTCTTCTTCTGGAGTAGGAGCTGCTGCAGCTACCGCGGTTAAGGACATCAGTGAGCTCAGGACGAAAGCTCCGGTAAGCAAGATTTTTTTCATGAATGTTTTCCCCATCTGTCTGGTTCAGTTGAACATCGGTATTAAGTTAGTTGGCTCTGTATTCGGGTAGTTCTACACCCTCTACAAGCCGCCGTATTGTGCCATGTAGTTTGACTCCTGTCTGCAATATCAATGGTTTTTGCTGGAATTGTAGTGTTTCATGCCCCCGAGTTTAGGGCTTTCCTCCTAGTAAGTTCTTTTTGCTGAGCTTGCCACAACTAT
>CAIMTR010000145.1 GCA_903844415.1 uncultured Gammaproteobacteria bacterium | reverse complement strand
ATGTGTTGCGTTGCCATAAATGATTCCTAGGTAGCCTAGTATTCTCGCATCAAGTCAGGTGGCAGACAAAACATAGCCGCCAGAAGTCATGCTAATTAAGCCCTTTAATTCTAATTCCATCAAACACGTGTAAAGGAGGGGTAAATCCAGGCCTGATCGAAGGGCTAGTACATCGACAGTTGCAGGGTCGTAGGCAATGTAGGTGAGAAGTTGTTTTACATCTTTCGAGATTGAAACGCTTGTTTTAGGGTTAAGGATAATCTCGGCTTGGTTAACTACCCGACTTTGTTCCCACGCCAGCAATGCCGGCAATTCTTCCAGTATGTCATCAACTGTCTCCACCAATTTAGCGCCCTGTCGAATCAGTTGATGGCAACCCCTGGCCAAAGGGTTATGGATGGAACCCGGCAGTACAAACACTTCTCGCCCTTGTTCAGCTGCGATTCGTGCAGTGATCAGCGAGCCGCTTCTTTTCGCTGCTTCCACCACTAATACTCCGTGTGAAAGGCCACTTATGATGCGGTTGCGACGCGGGAAATTCCAAGGCTCTGGTCCGGTATGTGGCAAAAACTCCGACACCACAGCGCCAGTGGTGGCGATCATGTTAGCTAAAACGCTGTGGTGCCGTGGATAGATTTGCGCCAACCCTGTGCCAAGCACTGCGATTGTTACCCCCTGTTTGTCCAAGGCGCCTTGATGACTTTCAGCATCAATACCCAACGCCAACCCGCTGGTGATCTGATAACCGGCAAGCGTGAGTTCCGCGGCAAAACGACGCGCATTTTTACGACCATCGGCAGTGGGATTGCGACTGCCTACTATTGCCAGCTGAGGCAGGGTCAATACTAGGGGATCGCCCCACACAAATAATAAGGGAGGGGGATCTACAGTCTCAAATAAAAGTGGCGGATAGTCTGGGCTGGCGAAAGTGAGAAGGTGATGGCCGGTTTGTTGTTCCCATTCTAAGCAGGTATCGTGTTGACGCTTGATTTCAGTGGGCAACTGGTTTTGCAACAAATGTTGCAGCCATTCAATAAAGTCTGGTGATAAACCGGCCGTGCACAACTGTGTATCACGCTGCGAGAGTAGTTTTGAAGGCGCGCCAAATTGTTGATACAGAGCCTTAAGTTTTACAGCCCCAACGCCGGGTAACAAGGCGAGAGTTATCCAGTGCAGAGTATCTTCAAATAGCATAAGGATCATCCATGATCACAGAGTCGAAAGGCAGTTAAGTTGGGCGCTTATTACCTTTTTTATCTTCTTATTACATTGTCCGTAGTTCAATAGCTACGTTAGCCTGATCCATAGGTTAACTTTTTTAGAAAGTTTTATGGAGTTACTACTTTGTCGCCCATTCGAACGTCTTTGGTGTTTTTGATAATCAATCCATAACTTGCATCTTCAAACACACTATAGATTAGTACTGTCGCAATGTTTTCGCCAGGAAATGCAACTGTGCGACCGCCATCCATTCCTATAAAGCGTTGTAGTTTTTGAAGACGCGATACCGGGCCCTGATTATCAATTACTTCAAGCTCAGGTTCCTGAACGACCAGTATATGACCGGTATCTATCCCGGCCTTTTTGCCTTTATTTAAAATCAGCGTGTGGTACAAGCCCCCCAAAGCTCTGCCGTCATCAATAGTAACAATTGCTGCATCCACCGCAAAAGTCGGAGGGGATGGTAGATAGGACGAATCCAGAGGGACACGCAGGTTCGGAATAAAACGATCACCCGGGCGCGCTTCGCGGTCAGAAGCATCGATAATTAACGTTGCCTCCTGACCGTTGGTTGTTTTAACGGTGGCACTCCCAACATAAACCGCCTCCACACCAAGCAGTTCGTTCGTGTCAGGGTCTTTAAGCTCTCGACCATAGTGCACAATGTCATAGCTAAAGATCCCAGGTGTCCATTGACCTCGCCCGAAAATCTCGTGCCCTGTAGCAAAAATAGAGCTTCCATCTCGTTCGGCCAGAAGGTAAGGCGCATCTTTCAAAACTTGAGAATCGACGAAAGAATTGCTGCTCAAAAATGCGCTGATTTGTTCTAATGAAATTGCGGGTATAGGACTGCTGATATTAGAGCGCCGCACCTGCGGAGACAGCTTGATTGTGGGCAGCCCTGAAGTTTCAGCTGCGATTGGCTGGCTAACGCGTAAAACCGGAGATCCATTTTCAAAGACCAGTTCTATGACATCGCCCGGGTAAATAAGATCGGGATTATCGATCTGCGGATTAGCTTGCCATACTTGTGGCCACATCCAAGGCTCTGCCAAAAACTGGCCCGCGATATCCCAAAGCGTGTCTCCTTTCACAACCGTATAAGTTTGCGGTGTGTCGGCTCTTAACGCTACTTCTGCCGCAGAGATAAATGAACCGCCTAGCACTAGGTATAAACCCAGTATCAGTACCCAGAAGCCTCTTTGCTGTAGCGTTCGTGTATATGCGATCGTCATAGACATTCTCTATTCGGGTATTGTGGCGTAACTAGCTAACAAACTTAAACGTACACAATAGTAACTATATGTTTTTGTATTATATAGGCTTAGCAATCTTTATTTAGGTTAATTATCACCTTGTAAGTTTCGATGTTCACCCCTTGGCCATAACAAAAAGCACGGTTTTAACGTATTATTAACCATCTAATTTTGACCTATAAATTTAGTTTTATCGTTATGAGTTTGCTTACCATTCTTGAATTTCCCGATCTGCGACTTCGTAAACGCGCCCGCCCAGTACAACTGGTAGATGATAAATTACGCGCGCTTATCGCTGACATGTTTGAAACCATGTACAACGCCCCTGGTATTGGGCTAGCCGCAACACAAGTGGATATTCAGCAACGCTTGTTGGTTTTGGATGTGTCCGACAACCATGATGCGCCCATGGTATTTATCAATCCTGAGATTGAAGTGTTAGATAAAGAGCCGCTAGGTTATGAAGAGGGTTGTTTATCGGTGCCCGGTTTTTTTGATTTGGTTCATCGCCCGCGAAAAATACGTGTCAAAGCCTTGGACCAGCATGGCGCAGAATTTCAACTCGATGCAGAAGGATTGCTGGCGGTATGTATTCAGCATGAGGTCGATCACCTTGAAGGTAAATTGTTTGTAGATTATCTGTCCATACTCAAGCGCCAACGTATAAAACGCAAATTACTCAAAGATCAACGACAAAATGACGATGCCTGAGCGTTATGGGCCCCCACTCAAGATCAACACTTATGCCGGTTAATGATCTTAGAATTATCTTTGCTGGTACGCCAGATTTTGCTGCTAGCCATTTAATATCTTTAATACAAAGGGGTTTGAGCGTTGTTAGTACTTACTCTCAGCCGGACCGACCGCGTGGTCGCGGAAAACTCACTTTACCTTCCCCGGTTAAAGAAGCTGCTCTGGCAAATAATATCCCCGTGTTTCAACCGGTTGCTTTCGACTCTGATCATGTTCTAAATGAGCTCGCCACTCAAAAACCTGACATCATGATCGTAGTCGCTTACGGTCTTTTGCTCCCTCAAAGCGTCTTAGATATCCCCCGTCTTGGCTGTATCAATGTGCATGCTTCTTTACTGCCTCGCTGGCGTGGTGCCGCGCCTATAGAAAGGGCGATTCTTGCTGGTGACAAGCTAAGCGGGGTGAGCATTATGCAGATGAACCGTGGCCTTGATACCGGTCCGGTGTTAGCAAGTGCCAGTACTCCTATTGCCATAACAGACAACAGTTCCACCCTTACTGACCGACTCCTGCAGCTTGGTTGCAACACTCTTTTTAATGTGTTGTTACAACTTGCAGCAGGCACAGCAAGTCCAGCTATACAGGACGACAGACTTGCAACCTACGCCCGGAAACTTCGCAAAGAAGAGGCTGGTATTAACTGGGATAATTCAGCTTTGTATATTCAGCAGCAAGTAAATGCTTTTTATCCGCGCTCACCCGCATATTGTTTTTATCAAGGCCAACGTCTTCGAATTATTTCTTCTACTGCTAATCACGAAAGCTCAACCGCTATTGCAGGCACCATACTTAGTGTTAGTGCGGTTGCAATATTGGTTAGCTGCGGGCATGGATCGCTCTCAGTTAGTGTCCTACAGCTAGAAGGTAAATTACCGATGGCACTGACATCACTGTTAAATGGCCACCCTGATTTTTTTCGTGTTGGGCAACTGCTTACCTCTGCACATGATCATGTCCAAAGCAATTAATGAGCGTCTATTTGCCGTTAGTATTCTCTGTGACATTTTGCAACAGCGGGGTTCCCTGGCTGGCGTTTTAGGCTCTCCTCTTAAGTCACGGCCCGACCTTAATGCAGCCCTAGTTCAGGAATTATGTTACGGCGTTTGCCGCTGGTATCACCGTTTGCATGGCACTGCACAAATTTTGTTGGAAAAGCCCTTACGCAATAAAGACACCGATATTTACTGTCTTATTTTGCTTGGTTTGTATCAACTAAGCTTCACTCGAATTGCTACACATGCAGCCATTAATGAAACAGTTAGTGACGCTGACCTATTGGGCAAACCATGGGCTAAAAGTCTGATTAATGCAGTTTTGCGCGAAGCACAACGCAAGCATGACGAGCTTTTGATTCTGGCTGAAAAAGACTATGTTAGTTGGTACTCACATCCTGGCTGGTTGCTTAACTGCTTGAAGAAAGACTGGCCGGCCGATTATCGATCTATTATGGACGCCAATAATGCCAGAGCGCCCATGACCCTTAGGGTTAACACTTCAAAAATACAAGCGACTGCTTATTTGGAGCTTTTGCTGCAAGCCGGTATTGGTGCACAACCCGGATTACTCGCAGTAAGCGCAGTAATTTTGGACAGCCCGTGTGATGTTCACAGACTGCCTGGTTTTGCCGATGGGCTGGTCAGCGTTCAAGATGAAGCGTCGCAATTAGTAACAACCCTTTGGCCCCTTACCTCTGGTTTGAATGTACTAGATGCCTGTGCTGCGCCCGGTGGAAAAACCTGCGCACTGCTTGAAGCCGTACCCGGTTTGTTTGTTACAGCAATGGACAATGAAGCTCGCCGCATACCTAGAATTATCGAAAACCTGGATCGTTTAGGGTTGGACGCGCGGGTTATTTGCGGGGACATCTGCACTGCTGTGCCTTTGGAGCCGGCATCTTTTGATCGTATCCTGTTGGATGTACCCTGTTCTGCTACCGGCGTAATTCGACGCCATCCCGATATCAAATTGTTGCGATCGGAGGCGGAGGTCAAGCGTCTCACAGAAACTCAAGCTGCCTTGTTGCAGGCAGCATGGCCATTGCTGTCCCCGGGTGGATATTTACTGTACAGCACCTGTTCCCTGCTTAAAGCTGAAAACAGCGTCCAAATTGGCATTTTTGTTGCCCAAAATCAGGATGCTGAACCGCAACCACTGACTATCCCCGGCTCCAAAGCCTGCGATTTTGGCATCCAGCTTCACCCCCAAACGGGGCAACAAGATGGATTTTATTATGCCTTGCTGCGCAAACGAACAGCCCTAGGGTGACGGGCGTGGGATGACGGGATTTTTGATTCTTGTTGCCCCTTCGTGAAGCGATTTTAGTTATAAATTACCTTGAGGGCACTTCTAGGAAGTGTCTTTTTTCTTGAGCGCCTTTGGATTAATAAATTTCTGCTTCACCAATTGGTCGGCGTTTGAAACGTTTATATTCCCACTGGTATTGCGCTGGCGCGGCAGAAATGGCCTGCTCGATGGTCCGATTCATTGCTGCTAGCCCCTCTGTAATATGCCCAGCATATATTTTGGGGTCGGGTGACTGGAATTTAATCGTGAACTCGGGCTTGCCCTTGTTAAAACTGCGGATCGCAAACCCTACCACTATTTGCGCCCCCGTTTTTTGTTGCAGCTTATTAAGCAGTGTCATCGTGAGTGCCGGTATCCCGTAAAAAGGCGCAAACAAACCTCCAGAATCTGGTGGCACTTGGTCGGGCAAAATAGCGACGATCTCTCCACGTCGCAGTGTCTGCAACAGCACAGCCACGCCTTTGTGGTTGGTTGCTACCATCTTCGCACCGGCACGACTACGTGCACGGTAGATCAGGTCATTCAATTGTTTGGAGGCTGGCTCTTTGAAGAGCTGGCTTGATTGCCCACAGCCACAGGCGTTGAGATACAAACCAAAAATTTCCCAATTGCCTATATGTGGTACAAGTACCAGGACCCCCTTGCCCGCTGCCTTTGCGCTTTGTAAAAGCTCCAGACCTTCTACCTCCTTAATCAAGCTCAAGGTTTTTTGAGCAGGCCATAGCCACACAGCTCCCGTTTCAATAATGGTTTGAAACGTTTGCAAAATACTGAGTCGTGCCAGTTGTGTTCTATATTTTTCGCCCAGTTGCGGAAAACACAAAGCAAGGTTTGTGAGTGTGGTAATTGCCATTCTTTTTTTTGTCCACCAGCAGAATTGGCCAACTACAATTCCCAGCAATCGTGAGACTCGTAACGGCAGTAGCGCAAGTACACGCAAAAGGATAATTGTGGCTGCTGCTTTCATACTAGACATGGTCTTTGATGCCGGGCAGGACAGCGTGTGTTGCCGTGCTTTAGGGCTTTATTCACAGGGTTTGGCTCTCGCTATCGCTTACTCTTTTCAGGATAATAGCGACATCTTTTGTTTCGCCGCAATGGTACCCGATCAGGGTGTGTCTGGAGTCTTTTTTTGACCAAGTCTTCTGTAGATGTTTCAACCTTTCAAGGGCTGATACTCGCCCTGCAACAATTCTGGGCCGACCGTGGTTGTGTAATTATTCAGCCCTTGGATATAGAAGTTGGCGCTGGTACTTTTCATCCTGGTACGTTTTTACGCGCCATCGGCCCGGAAAGTTGGAATACCGCTTATGTACAGCCTTGCCGTCGTCCTACTGATAGCCGGTACGGTGAAAACCCGATGCGTTTACAGCATTATTATCAGTTTCAGGTCCTCCTCAAACCTTCACCGCTAAATATCCAGGAACTCTATTTGGAGTCCCTAAAACACCTCGGTATCGACACACTAATTCATGACATTCGGTTTGTTGAAGACAATTGGGAATCGCCCACGTTGGGCGCTTGGGGGCTGGGCTGGGAAGTCTGGCTCAACGGCATGGAGGTTACACAGTTTACCTACTTTCAACAGGTGGGCGGACTGGAATGTTATCCAGTAAGTGGTGAAATCACTTATGGCATCGAACGTATTGCGATGTATTTGCAAGGTGTGAACAAAATATTTGATCTTGTGTGGGCAAAAACGCCCAACGGGGTGGTGACCTACGGTGATGTTTTCCATCAAAACGAAGTTGAAATGTCGGCTTATAATTTTGAAAAAGCCAATACCGACATTCTGTTCAAAAACTTCAACGAACATGAGCTCCAATGTCAAACATTGTTAGAAAATAAGCTGGTGTTACCTGCCTATGAGCATGTTCTGAAAGCCTCCCACACTTTTAATTTGCTTGATGCCCGCTCCGCCATTTCAGTAACCGAACGCCAACGCTACATCCTTCGCGTCCGTACCTTGGCGCGTTTGGTTGCACAATCTTATTACGATTCCCGCGCACGCCTAGGCTTCCCTCTAGCCCCAGAAGCGTTACGGAATGAATGCCTGGAGAAAGACAACCATGCATAAGCAAGATTTGTTGATTGAAATAGGCACTGAAGAGTTGCCACCCAAAGCGTTGTTGTCTTTATCTGAGGCTTTTGCCGCAGAGATCGCAGTTCGCTTGCAAAAAATGGGATTGGAATTTTCTTCCATCGATTCCTTTGCGACACCACGACGCCTAGCCATGATTGTGCATCAATTAGCAGACCAGCAAGCAGATGCTATTACAGAAAAGTTGGGGCCCGCTCTTTCTGCGGCTATTGGTGCTGACGGAAAACCTACCAAAGCCGCAGAAGGTTTTGCTCGCTCTTGTGGGGTTGAATTTGCAGACCTTAAACATAAAACCGAAGGGAATGTAATTAAACTAGTGCATCGCAGTGAACGTAAAGGCGTTGCAACTGCAACATTGATACCTGATCTTGTTGTAGAGTCTTTAGCTGCATTGCCCATCCCCAAAAAAATGCGTTGGGGTAGCTCCCGAAACGAATTTGTGCGGCCTGTACACTGGGCGGTGTTGTTGTTTGGCAAGCAGGTCATCTCTGCCTCTATCCTAGGTGTTACCAGCGGCGCGACTACACGCGGCCATCGCTTTCATCACCCGGCCGAAATAGTTTTAAACTCTCCCGCTGATTACAACAACGCTCTATTTCAAGAAGGTAAAGTGATAGCCAGTTTTTCCCGACGTCGAGACGTAATAAAAGAACTCGTCGAAAGGGAAGGGCAAAAACTGAATGCCCGCGCGATAATCGACCCAGCACTGCTGGATGAAGTTACTGCATTGGTCGAATGGCCTGTTGCTCTTACAGGAAATTTTGATCGTGACTTTCTGGCTGTGCCCAAAGAGGCCTTAATATCTTCTATGAAAGGCCACCAAAAATGTTTCCACTTGTTGGATTCTCAAAATAATATCCTGCCTAATTTTATAACTGTTAGTAATTTAATAAGTCGTGACCCAGGACAAGTTATAGCAGGCAACGAAAAAGTTATTCGTCCACGCTTGGCTGATGCAGCATTCTTTTTTAGTCAAGATAAACGACAACCTCTTTCTGAAAGAATTAATAATCTTAAAAATGTTGTGTTCCAGCAGGAACTCGGCACTGTCTATGAAAAATCTAGCCGTGTTACCAAACTTGCAACACAAATCGCGTTACTGTTGAAAGCCGATCAAATATTGGCTGCGCGAGCTGCTGCACTTGGAAAATGTGATTTGCTCACCAGCATGGTTTATGAGTTTGCTGAACTGCAAGGT